>JABDBM010000036.1:0-1301 GCA_013288685.1 Bacteroidota bacterium
GGTCAGCCAAACGACGCAAAGTACGGAGGATGTTGAAAAAATTAACCAGCAAGTGCAACAAAAGGAGGCCTTATTAAAAACATTGGGTTGGGAAGCTGGTATCAATAAAAGCGCATTGATTGACCAGATCGCCTCCCTGCTGCCTCACGAAATAACCTGGCGTGAAGTTGCTGTTAATCCGGTTGACCTGGCGGCCAGCCGGAGCCAAAAATCCGTTGTGTTTTTTAACCGCCGGATACGTATCGCCGGCGACTCAGAAAAAATTATCCCAGTAAACGAATGGATAGCACGCATCAAAACCAACGTCTGGGTAAAAAATGTACAATTAGACAGTTATACTTTTAATAGCGAATTGAACACCGGGCAGTTTATTATACTCATTGATTATTGATATGCTGAAAGAATTCCCCATAAAAAAAGAATATCTTTTAATTATTGCAGCGATAGTATTGTTGCTGATAAGCTACCAGTTTGCCGTAAAAAAAACCGTGGAAGCCTGGCATACCCATAAGCAATTAAAACAACAGCTGGCGCAAGCTGCTGATTTAAGCGTTCAGCCCGCCTATTTGGAAAGGAAAAACAGTAATCTTAATAAAATACTCAACCGTTATAAAACCGACACCGTGACATTTCGTAGCAATACGGTGAGTGCCATAGCCTTAATTGCCGAAAAAGAAAATGTAAAGTTAAGCGAGGTGCCGCTTCAGGACCCACTCTTCCGTACCGACCAGTTTATTATCCAAAAACTCAATTTTGAGGGAAGTTTTTTTGCGTTGACCAAAGTGCTTAACCAGTTACAGGCGGCAAATGGGATTGGCATGATGCGCGCGGTTGGTTACAAAGCCATTGGGCTGCATTCTGGTAATGATGGGGAGAAGAAGTTGGTGATGGAGGTTTATTTTGAAGCGGTGAAATAAACTTAGATGCCAAATTTAGCACACTTTGTGTGTACTGTCTTTTGTTAAATGCAATAAAAAAGTTACATAGCATTACGCACTAAGATTAATAAATAAAGTCTTAGCTTGAGCATTATCATAATCGTACTAACAAATCCTGAAACTATCACAAAATCAATGAAATACAGCTATACTTTTTTCAAATAACAAATCAACATCCAATTTTCAAGTTACTAATTGCTTGCTCTTAGCAACCGTTAGCTATGCTTTGTCCATTTTTAAAACATTCAAATTTAAACCCTGATCTGTAAAACTATTAATTATGAAAAAAATTTATTTGACCCTCATTATTATTTTCTCGGCTTTTCAATTAACATTTGCGCAATGGTCAACAGTGTCCAGTAA
>JABDBM010000036.1:1401-36465 GCA_013288685.1 Bacteroidota bacterium
AAACTATTAATTATGAAAAAAATTTATTTGACCCTCATTATTATTTTCTCGGCTTTTCAATTAACATTTGCGCAATGGTCAACAGTGTCCAGTAACACTACCACTTTAAATAATGTTGGTATTGGTCTCACTCTGCCACTCGCCCCATTCCATATTTCAAGTGCGCAATATATCCCTGCTATAACAGGAAATACACAAAACAGTGGTTTCAGACTTGGAGCTTCGCCTGCTACCAATTTGGTGCTTGATGCGGGTGTGAATGCTGCCACAAACGTTTATACCTGGTTGCAAAGCCGAAATCAGTCGGATTACAGCGCAAACTATACGCTCGCTTTAAATCCTAATGGCGGCAATGTGGGCATCGGGACTACTACCCCACAAGCAATTCTTTCTACAGCAGGCGGTGCGTCAGGTGCAAATACCACAGGACTGTTTTTGCAAAACAGCGGGGGAACAGTAGCCAATACAGCAGTTTCGCTGGACTTTGCTGTTACCACCTCTTTAACAGGTCCAGTCGCGATTGGAAGAATTTCATCAATTCGCACTAACCGCGCGGTTTCGGGAGATGCTGATATTGCCTTTAGTACTTTTTCTAATAGTGTGCTGGGAGAACGTATGCGCATCACGGACAACGGCAGCCTGTGCATAGGCACCGCGAATCCAAATGGGTATAAACTCGCGGTAAACGGCAGCGTTGTAGCCACCGCTGTAACGGTTAAGGCCTACACCAGCTGGCCCGATTATGTTTTTACTCCATCATATCAGCTCCCATCCCTTACCGATATAAAAACCTATATCGACCAAAATCAGCATTTGCCCGAAATGCCATCGGCAGCCGACGTGGAAAAAAACGGGCTTAACCTGGGCGAGGTAAATACGCTGCTCACCAAAAAGGTCGAAGAACTTACCCTGTATTTAATTGAGAAAGATAAGGAAATTAAGGAGCAAAAGGCACTCAATCAATCTTTTCAGGAGCAGCTTAGCCAGTTAGCTGAGCAGTTAAAGGCTTTAAAAACGGCTGCCGTTACCAATCATCAATAGTATTATTTAAGTTTTTAAATTTTTCAGCAATATGAAAACTAAACTATTAAGGCTATTAGGTGTATCAATAGGCTTTACAGTGTATGCGATGGGCGCAAGTGCGCAGGCAACTTCGCAAACACAGTATTTTGTGCCTCAACCCTTTCCGCGATCACCAGGGGCTACTGCTTTTGAAAAATATGGTACGTACCAGGTTAACGAATTTACTGGTGTTCCGGATATTTCCATACCACTATATACCGTTGAAGCCGGGGGCTTACAGGTACCAATAACCTTATCCTACCATGCGTCAGGGAATAAAGTTACAGATGTGTCCAGTTGGGTGGGGCTTGGTTGGTCGCTGTCGGCGGGAGGACAGGTATCGCGGCGCACTATGGGACTGCCGGACGACATTGGCGAAGGATATTTAAATGGGCAAATGCCGGCGATGGGTACAGTTGACTACACCACCGATGCAGGGGTTATCTTCCTTGAAAACGCTTCGAATGGGACATACGATACCAAGCCCGATATCTACTCGTACGATTTTCCGGGGCATTCGGGCAAGTTCTTTTTCGATGGCTCGGCAGCCAATGGTACCTATCCGGTAAGAATGATACCTTACGCGCCGGTGAAAATTCAATATAAGTTATTGCAGCATTTTAACATTACCGACGAACATGGTAATAGGTATTTGTATGGAGATTTCGCCACAGATTCAACAAGTTCCGCAACCGGAGGGCGTGGGACAATAACTACTCAATCTGCCTGGAAAATAGAAAACATAATTAGTCAAAACCATCGCGACACCATTTTATTTACATATAAAAAAAGTTTGATCGATATGCCGGCGGCAGATGGCGAATGTTTTAGCGTAACCGACCAAATTACGGATATTCGTGAAACAGGCGATTATACTGCCAGTTATACCAATCAGGTGACTACCCCGGGGAATAATGTTATAACCAACGAAAAAGATGTGGCTCAGATAAAATTTAAAAACGGTATGGTGGTTTTTGATTTGGATACCGCTCACCGCACAGATATAAACGTAGGTGAGGGCGGAATAGGCCAATGGGCAATTTATGGCCTTCATGATATGAAGGTTTATAAGTACAATTTTGGCATTAAAAACTACGAATTGCAAAAAACCATCGTATTCTGGAAAAGCTATTTTGTAGATACTGTTGGAACCAAGAGGCTGCGGCTCGACTCGGTCCAGATATTAGACAAGGCCGGCGCAATTGCCCAGCATTATCGATTCGATTATAACACGGCAATTGCACTGCCAGATTACCGGTCTAAACAGCAGGACTATTGGGGGTATTTTAATGCAAAAAACAACAATTTGCTTACCCCTCAACTCATCATCCCTTATTTGCCAAATACTGCCTTGCCGCAAACAAATGTTACCATAGGCAGCAACATTCTCAACGGGCGTTACTGCGATTCAAATTATATGCAAGCCTATATACTAACCGGAATTCACTATCCTACGGGAGGGTATAGCACTTTTACCTACCAAACCAACCAGTATTATAACAGTGGCGTACTTCAGTTGGCGGGGGGGGTACGTATTAAAACCATCAGCAGCTACGACGGAACCAACCCTACTCCTATTGTTAAAACCTATGTGTACAATAGTTCGAGACCTAATTTCGATGCCACTAGCTTTTCCTCAAATGTAAACAACCAATATTTCACTGCCCAGCAAACGCACAGATATTGGGAAGTGGGCAATTTCGGCGGTGGCCCCGCAATCGGCGCTACTGCAATTATACGCGCATTTAATACGAGTCCGCACATGGACATTGAGGGTTACGATGGCGCTGTGGTGGTTTACCCTTCGGTTACCGAATATATAGGTACACCCGGAAACAATGCCGGCCGTACCGACTATACATTTACTGATGCAAAAGACACCTTATTGATGGCTTCGATGGGCGGGCCCCAGATATACGCCAGCCCCTTTTACCGCAGAGGGCACCTGTTAACAAAAAAAGAGTATGTAAACAAAGGCGGAGGTATTTATCAAATTGTCAGTGCAACAACAAACAACTACACCGCTTTCCCTGCATCCCGTTACGCTAATGTAGCCCTGGCGGTATCAAAAACGGTTTATAACGATGGGCCAATGGGCACAAACCCGATGGAAGCGCTCGGGCCGCCCTATATTGATGATCGCCAAACCGGGGTATTTATCTTTAACTGGTATAACATTTCTTCAGACGATAATTACCTGGTTTATACATCGACCAAGACTTACGACACCAACGATACTACAAAATATACCACTTCTACCGTAACCTATAATTACGATGATACGACTCACCAGCAGATAGCCTCGGTGGTTCATGCCGACAGTAAGGGCAATACACACATTAGCAGCACCAAATATGCTTATAACTACGTACCAACCGGCGGCACGTCAACCGGTAATATGGTCTTGGATAGTATGATTAACCGGCACATGTATGCCGACCCGGTTGAAAAGTGGGATAGTTTGCAAAATGTAACCACATCTGTTAACGCAGTAACAAGTGCGCAGTTAAACCAGTACGGGTTTGGCAATTTAAGCAATACCATTGTGCCTTCAAAAATAAGCACATTGAGCGTTGCATCGCCTTTAACCAATTTCAACCATTCGCATGTGGTATCGGGTGTTCTTACCGGCGATACACGGTATGCGCAAATGATAAGCTTTGACCAGTATGATATAAAAAACAATATCACACAATACACGCCGCGCAATGCAACGCCTACAGCTATTATGTGGGATTACAATTATGAAATGCCGGTGGCCCAGGTAAAAAACGCGGCACTTATTTCGGTTGCCTACACTGGTTTTGAAGCGGATGGTAAGGGTAACTGGCTGTTTAGCGGCACCCCGGTTACTGATGTTACGGCACCCGTTGGTAGCTATGTATACCCGCTGAGCGCAGGTTCAATAAATTCGAATACATTGAGCAATACCACCGGTTATGTGGTTTCATATTGGAGCAATAACGGGGCGGCTACAGTTACCTATCAAAGTGGTTCTATTACTGGTTCGCCTTTACGTTCGGTGAACGGATGGACTTACTACGAACACTTATTGCCGACAGGCGGAACCAGTAGTTATGTAATTATTAGTGGCTCGATTTCTATCGACGAGTTACGCCTATACCCATCTGCCGCTCAAATGACCACCTATGCCTACGATCCGTCCGGCGTACGGCAAATTGCTGATACCAAAGGCAGTATCAATTATTTCGAGTACGATTATTTTTCAAGATTAAAAAATGCAAAGGACTGGAACGGCAATATTGTAAAAAACTA
Source organism: Bacteroidota bacterium (assembly GCA_013288685.1). Taxonomy (GTDB): domain Bacteria; phylum Bacteroidota; class Bacteroidia; order Sphingobacteriales; family Sphingobacteriaceae; genus Mucilaginibacter. The sequence continues at coordinate 5,740 of JABDBM010000036.1, forward strand.
CGGTTATCACACTTTCGATCAAACCATAGGCAACGATGCCATAGCAGCGACTACATTTACACGGGATAACTGCCCGGCAGGAACTACCCCGCAAACAACTACTTATTCGGTGGCGGCCAATACATACCTTTCGTCAACTAAAGCATCGGCCAACGCCGAAGCGGCGTACGATTTAAACATCAACGGGCAGGCCAAAGCCGATAACCCGGCTATTTGTGGGTGCCCAATAACTACCATATCGTACAGTTTGAGTAATTCAACCGGTTTAAGCGGCTTTCAGGTCACCTTCAGTGGTATTGCAACGCCGTTTAACTTCCCGTCCTCGGGCACCACGGTAGTTCAGGTACCGGCAGGCAGCTACTCCTCGGTTACCACAAATTCGGTAGGATCAGCAACGCATACTTTTACGATGGGTGCGCGTCCGGCACAAAGCGGCGTGCACAGCGGCTCATTCAGCTCGGTTACTGTGTCATCAAGTAGTCCGGATTTAACCTTATCAATCAACTAACGCAGGTATGAAGAGTTTCTTTGCGTACGGAAGTCCGAAAGTCGGAAAGTCCGAAAAGCCGAAAACCAACCTTTTTTTCTATGGACTATGGACCATCCTCTATGGACTATTAACCCTCACCGCTACTGCCCAAACTAACGGACCCTTAACTTTATCAACAACAGGCACTACCGGTAATTATAGTAGTAATGTAAGCATTACCTTAAGCTCGCCGTTTTCTACTACCGGGCCTTTTACGGCTACTATTCAATCTATCGATTGCATACCACTAACCACCAGCCCTACACAAACCAGCAACTATGTAATTACCAACACACCGCGTATAGCAGGCATCACCAATTCCGGCCAGTTAGCCGGGCTGGGTACTTGTGCGCTGATGCAAAGCATACAATATGTTGACGGTTTGGGCCGCCCTATACAAAACATTAACGTAATGGCAAGTCCGTTTGGGTATGATATGATACAGCCGCAGGTTTATGACCAGTACGGGCGCGAGGTAACTAAATTCCTGCCCTATACGCCTTATGCAGGTACACCGGGAAGCTTTAGACCCAATGCGCTAAGCGGAGACCAGGCTGCGTTTTATACCAATCCGCCAGCTGGGGTTACGCCGATAGCCAATCCCTATGCGCAAATCAATTTCGACAATTCGCCTCTCGACAGGCTGGTTGAGCGAGGCACACCCGGCGCTGCCTGGCAGTTGGGCGGCCATACGGTAAAAATGGTGTACACGGTAAATAATGCCACCGCTTTCAGTGCCGACTCCATAAACGGCAGGCAGGTGGCCAATTACTATACCACCATTAACAGCGATAACAGCCAAACGCTGCATGCCAACAGCTATTATACAGCCGGTACCCTAACCGTAAGCATCAGCAAAGATGAAAATTGGGTAAGTGGCCGCGCCGGAACGGTAGAAGAATACAAAGATATTGACGGACATGTGGTATTAAAACGAGTGTATAATTATACTACAGCCGATCAGGTATTATCAACTTATTATGTGTATGATGATTTGGGCCGCCTGGCTTTTGTATTGCCGCCCGCCTCGGGTGCTGATGGTGCAGGCACTATCGTCCAGGCCACGCTGGATAATTTATGTTACCAGTATCAGTATGACGAACGCGGTCGCCCGGTTCAAAAAAAGCTGCCCGGCAAGGGGTGGGAGTATACCGTATTTAACACGATGGACCAGCCGGTAGCCACGCAGGATAGTTTGCAGCGGGCAGCCAAAAACTGGATTTTTACCAAATATGATTCCCAGCAACGAGCGGTAATTAGCGGGATATGGAACAACGGCGGCACGGCGGTAACACGGGCAAGCTTGCAAGGCACACTTACCAGCATCACTACCAACCTGTACGAAGCTGCGGTAAACACCGGCAACGGCTATACCAATGTAGCCTGGCCCACCAGCAATGTAACGGCAACGCTTAATACCAGCTATTTTGATAGTTACGCCAATATACCCGGTTTCCCGGCAGCCTACAGCTCTCCGACCGGCGCCGACCTGGCAACCCGTGGACAGGCAGTAGCTAATAAAACGGCCGTACTAAATACCCCCACCGACCAATTATGGAAAGTAAGCTATTACGATAACTGGGGCCGTAGCCTTAAAGCTTATGCGCAGCATTACCTCGGCGGGACATCAGCATACAGCACCAATAATTACGATGCAATAGGCTCCACTTACGATTTTAGCAATGCGCCGACCACTGTTACCCGGCAGCATTTTACAAGTGCCAGCACAACCACCCCGCTCGTAACCATTGCTAACCAGTATTTATACGACCACGCGGGCCGCAAGCTAAAAAGCTGGGAACAGATAACCAATGGCACTACGGCAACAACCAGAACCCTGCTCTCGAAAATTGATTATAACGAAGTGGGCCAGGTACTCACCAAGCATTTGCACAGTACCGATAGCGCAAGCTATTTGCAAAACATTACTTATAATTATAACGAACGCGGTTGGTTGTTGGGCAGCACGGCGCCGCTATTCTCGATGCAGCTGCAATACAATACTGGGACCAATAAACAATATAACGGCAATATTGCCTACCAGTATTGGCAAACCACATCGTTAAGCGACAGCTATACCTATACGTATGATAAACTGAACCGCCTGATGGGTGGCGTATCAGGGGATAATTATAAGGAAAACGGAATTGCTTACGATGTAATGGGCAACATCACCGCCCTAAGCCGCTACCAGGCAGGTACCTTAATTGATAACCTAACTTACACCTATAGCAGCACTAACCAGCTACAAAACATAGTAGACAACAGCGGCGATGCCGGCACTTACGGACTGGTAAACGGAACAACCACTTATAGCTACGATGGTAACGGCAATTTGTTAAGCAATGCCAATACGGTAAATGCCGGGCAAAACAAAAGCTTTACTTATAACTTGTTGAATTTGCCGCTGGTGGCAACATCAACGCTGGGGGTAGCTACATTTACTTATGATGCTACGGGGAATAAGTTAAGAAAATCATCAGTAACGGGAGGGGTAACCACAACAATTGACTACATTAGTGGCATACAATACAAAAACAGCACCACAGCTGTTGATTTTATACAAACCGAAGAAGGCCGGGCAACGCCAGCCACCTCAACCACTTACGATTATACCTACTATTTAAGCGACAACCTCGGCAACACGAGGGTAACTTTTGGCACCAAAACAGGTGCAACGGCAATTTACCAAACAGATGATTACTATCCGTTTGGCTACGAAATTTCGAGAGGCAGTTCAGTAAGCCCGAAAAATGAATATCTTTACAATAAAAAAGAGTTACAGGAGGAGTTTGGAGAATACGATTACGGCGCAAGGTTCTATGATCCGGTTGTTGCAAGGTGGAACACTATCGATCCAATGGCACCCAAAATAGGCAGTATTTCACCCTACTCTTTTTCTTTTAATAACCCTCTGCGGTTTATCGACATTGATGGGATGTTGCCAGAAGAAATCTTGACCAAGCATTCAAGATACGATTTTAATACGCAGCAGATTTCGTATTACTATACTGTTAATCCTGGAGTTGCGAGTTTTTTATCGGGGGCATTGGGCATTTCTCGTAGTGCAATATTAAATACTTCATGGAATGAAAGTGGGATGGTTTCACTTATTGGCGCACAGGCTATTACCATCGGGGGCAATGTTTATTTTAGTCACGCGATGGCAGATGATAATAACGTTGGTTCTTGGGTAAGTTTCATAGGGCATGAAAGTACACACAGGAGTGATGTCGAATCACAGGGGGGATTTAGTTTTTATAGTAATTATCTATCGGATGCAATGCATAACGAATATCGAGATATTCCTGCAGAGCAAAAAGCCTTTGCAAATGGAGACCAACTTGATACTTTTTTTCAAGACGCACGAAACGTCAGCGACTTTAATGCGATTTTATATAACAACAAATCAAGTGATAAAACTAAATCTAATCAACTTGAAGCATTAGGAATAGAAAGAATTCAGATCCCAGGACTTGAAAAACTAAGCAGTGGTCTAAGTCAAGGCCTAAGTGATCTTTCAAAAGATAAAAGTGTTTCGAAAGATTTGTTAAATGCTGTAAAGGATATAAAAAAAGGCATTGATGGTGCGATTGAAAACAATAAAAAGAAAGTAAAAGATCTTAGAAATAGTAATTAGCATATGAATAATAAATCAAAACACATATATGCGAGACAAAGGGCTCTAAATTCCCCGATTTTGTTAGAATGCTTATTATTCGTTCTATTTTTGATTTTGTCTTCGTGTGATCCAGCAGTCACAATTGAATATAAGATCGAGAATCACACGGCAAAGCCGTTGATAGTCAAATCTCAATTTATGTTCTCGTCCACAAATGACACCTCGTATAGGATAATTTCTATTTCTTCAAATTCTAATAAAGTGATAAATGCAGAAATACATTTAGGGACAATAGATATAATAAATGCACGTAGGGATTCCATGACGTTTTCGAAATTAGTTATTGAACAAGACGGGAAGATATCCAACTATAATATTAAAGATAAAAAACAATGGATATTAATAAAAGGTAACGATCGAAAAAACACATACCTGTTAGTTGTCGACTCTAATTTCTTCAAGCACTAACCCGCTGGGGCTGACTAGAAGGGTTAAAAAAAGCACAACCTCGCGCGAGTCTGTCGGGCAAAGGCAAGAGCGCAATGGCGACTCGTGATTTAGGAACGAAAAGTAAGTAAAGAGACAAAGCCTGGCCATTAGTGCCGGGCTTTGCTGTTTTATAATGCGGCCACGTTCTTTTGGAAGAAGTCTTTAACCTGCGTCTCCACGGAGACAACGCGCTAAAACGTGCGAATATTCGTACAGCAGTTAAACCGATTACTGGCGTGTTTTCGTTTTTCAGTGGCAGATGCGAGGAGCGGTTTGTACTTGGTTTTATTCGGTATGGCACCATTCCAAACTTCCAATGGCGAGTAGCCATACAGACTATCATGGTATTGGTTATTATAGGCTTCAATTAAGCGGGGCAATGCAGTAACCAATGCCTGGTGGCTGGCAATTTTTTTGCCTTGCAAAAATTCATTTTTGAACTTTTTGTGGAGGGCCTCAACAACATTATTTGCCTGTGGTATATCAACGCGGGCAATTACTTTTGTTATGATGGGAGCTTCGGTTTGCAGGTAAGTGTCCAACTCGCCTTTGTTTTCGCGGCCATTATCGGTTATTAGTTTTGCTGGTTTATTGAGAATATATTGTTTAGCCACACTCTCAATATTGTTCTTTATAAATTTGGCCGTGGGAGTTGTGCTGGCTTCACCGCTTAGTATAAATTTGGAGAAATTATCTTCTACAAAAGAGAGATAACTTGTTTTGTCATCGGCCGTGGTAACATAGGTAATATCCGTATGCAATATTTCGGCAACGGCAGAGGCTTTAATGCCATTGGCGTTTTGTTTGGTCTTTTTTATTACTGGCCTTTTGTGGTAGCCCATCAGCCTGCAATATTTATAAAACACCGTTTTGGAGAACATTGCAGCGCCATCGCGTATTAGTTTCCAGTACACCGTAGCCCTACTTAAAAACTGAAACTCAATATTCTCCATATAGGTTTTAATAACTTTTACGTTTTCGTCAGTAAGCTGGGTTGGGAACTTCTTACGGCATAGCTTTAATAAAGATGCAGCGCAATCTGCATGGTTTTTTCAGGCGTGGTACTGATGGCCGCTAATGCCTAAATATCTGCATAGTTCAGGAATGCTAAATGTGCTTTTTAGCCGATCAATTGCCTCCAGGATTAGGTGCTTACTTTTTGTAAGCAATTGCTTTTTTAGCCCACTGCCATCAATAATCTTTTGGTATAATCGGATAACCTCCGAATGAGCCGAAGATAAAGTGACTAAGTTATTTCTATCGGTAAAGATTTCTGCATATTCAAGGCTTTTTCGCTCAAAATCAGCCAAAATGAAGCTCTCATCCATCGCAACTTGTTGTTTAAGCCAGGTATGTTTGGTAGACCGTGGAATATTTTTTGCTATATCCGGCGGCAGTACACCTTTTTGACAGCAATATTTTGTAAAAGATGAATAAGTACGCTTTTTACGCACAAGGCAAGTATCAGGCATGGTTTAGGTATTTTTCAGCAGGGAAAAATACAAAATATTCACCTACTGAAAACTATTACTCATCTGAAACAATGGCAAATACATTGCAATTAAAATAACCCCAACTATAAAACCTAAAAAAATGATGATTAAGGGTTCCATCATGCTGCTTAGCGTGGAGGTTTTGTATTCCACTTCTTCAATGTATTGTTCAGATATTTTGCCAAAAAAGTAATCAAGCTGGTTGGTTTCTTCGCCTACTTTTACCAGTTGTATCATTTTGGAGGGGGATACAATCTGATTATGCAGCAACTCATACTCGGCCCGAGGTGCCACCGGTACAAGATTCGCTGATTCATATCAACCAGTTTATTATTCAAAAACTCAATTTTGAGGGTAGCTTTTTTGCATTAACTAAAGTGCTTAATCAGTCACAGGCCACTAATGGAATTGGAATGGTGCGCGCTGCGGGTTATAAAGCGCCATTGGGCTACGGGTAAAAAGCTTTAAGCTTTCGTATAATGTAATAATAAAGTTACAAATTTCAATTATTAAACAATTAAATATATTTTAACATTGCGCCCGAATTAAATGTACTTACCGAAGCCGGTGTTATCACAAAGCGAATGAAATATACTTAACCTCTTAACAGCAAATACTCAACCCTTTCTATAAACTAATAATCAATTGCCGCTTCGCAGCAGCATGGTATTGTTTTACCCTTTTTTAATGAACATACTTTAATCCCTTGTTTTCTTAAACTATTAATTATGAAAAAAATTTATTTGACCCTCATTATTATTTTCTCGGCTTTTCAATTAACATTTGCGCAATGGTCAACAGTGTCCAGTAACACTACCACTTTAAATAATGTTGGTATTGGTCTCACTCTACCGCTCGCTCCATTCCATATTTCAAGTGCGCAATATATCCCTGCTACAACAGGCAATACACAAAACAGTGGTTTCAGACTTGGAGCTTCGCCTGCTACCAATTTGGTGCTTGATGCGGGGTTGAATGCCGTCACAAATGTTTATACCTGGTTGCAAAGCCGAAATCAATCGGATTATAGCTCAAACTATACGCTTGCATTAAATCCAAATGGCGGCAACGTTGGAATAGGTACCACTACTCCACAAACAAAATTAGATGTTGAGGGTGGAAGTGCAACGGTATATAACACAGGTGCCGCAAGTCAGGTGCAAGTTGGCTCAAGCACGACCGGAAAGACGTACATAACTTTAAAGACTTCGGCTGACGCAGCAGGATATGGCATTGTCCAAACAATATCGCAATCAGGGTCAACATACGGAAATACTGTCATTAATCCTACCGCTGGAAATGTATTGATCGGGAAAACCAGCCAGGCAAATACTTCCTACTTATTGGATGTTGCCGGTTCAGTAAGGTCAAATTCCGTTGTGGTTAACAGCACAGGCGCCGATTTCGTTTTTGAACCGTCTTACGGTTTAACGCCGCTTTCAATCCTAAAAACTTATATTGATTTGAATCATCATTTGCCCGAAATTCCATCGGCAAAGGAAATGCAAACAAATGGCTTGAATGTAGGCGATAACCAAATAAAATTGCTGCAAAAGGTGGAGGAACTTACGTTGTATTTAATTGAGAAGGACAAGGAATTAAAAGCAGAACAAGCCAAAAGCAAGGAACAAGAGAACAAATTAAATGCTCAGGAAAATAAGTTGAGTACACAACAGCAGCAGTTAGACCTAATGAAACAACAAATTAGTGCAATTGCAAAACAACTGCATCAATAAAAATTGCTCGAAGAAATATTACATCCTAATAAGTAAATTATGACAAAGAAACTAATCTTGCTGCTTATTGTGTGCGCGAGGCTATTTTATTCGGTATCATACGCGCAATCAATTGCAGATATTAATAGCCCAAAGATATTACCGCCCTTTCCGGATGCTGCTGCTTTGGGAAAATATGCGCAAATACCGGTGGACAAAAGTACAGGGATACCGAGTATATCTATACCATTATATGAAATCAAAACATCACGTTTTACATTACCCATATCACTGTCATACCATGCATCCGGCGTTAAAGTTGATGAAACTGCGTCATGGGTAGGGTTAGGCTGGTCTTTAAATGCCGGAGGGGTTGTTTCCAGGAGTATTATTGGAGTGGCCGATGACGGCCCGGCTGGGTTTTTAAATATTCCCATCCCGACAGCGCAAACCCTGTTTAATAATTTCCACGCCGACAGTTTGTATATGGAGAATGTTGCTTCCAATATTTCAGACTCTCAGCCCGATAATTTCTTTTACAATTTCGCAAATCAATCAGGAGCGTTTGTATTTGATGCGGTTACCAAAGCACCTATATTAATACCTTATAAGCCCTTGAAAATAGCTTTTACGCCCGGCACACTTACTGCTGCCAGTGCTTTTACTATTTTAGATGAACAGGGTAATCTGTTTTATTTTAACGATACCGAGATCTCGTATAGTGGCGCTACCAATGGTGCGACAGGCATAACCAGTTGGTATTTGAGCAAAATGATATCTGCCGATAAATCTGACACTGTCAAATTTTCCTACACCCAAGACCCTGCAATTTTTACAGATAACTCATACAGTTTTTCGCAAAATATAGGACCATTAGGCGCAAATGGTGCTTTATGGAATTTAGTCTCAACTACAAATACTTCCCATGGCACCCAGATACACCTGAGCAGTATTCAGTTTAGGGGCGGAAAAGTAGATTTTATTTCCAAAACTGGCAGAAAAGATAATGGTCAGGTATCCCTTGATTCGGTTATCGTATCAAATTACGATTATAACCTGAAAAAATATAACCGGCTAAAAAGTTTTAACATGATCGCTGGCTATTTTCACACAACAATTCCTAATCCACCCCTTCCTTATAATGCCAATCACGACAGCCTCAGTATGTACCGGCTGAGGCTCGATGGCGTATCAGAGAATGATCAGAATAAGGTGTCCATTAAAACACATTCGTTTATCTATAATTCAACAATGTTGCCGCCACTTCATAACTTCGGGCAGGATACTTGGGGATATTATAACGGTGTATGGAGTAATCAAACCCTTTTAAGAACGCAGCAGGTTGTGAGTTCCAATGGCAATCAAGCTACCGGTTCCCAGCAAAATGTGGTTTATACCATTGCTGGTGGCGGTTTGGGTGCAGATCGCAGCGTATCGCCAACTTCCATGCAAGCAGGGATACTTCAGCAAATTACCTATCCTACTAAAGGATATTCAGTGTTTACCTATGAACCCAACCAATACATAGCACCGGCAGTAACCACCGTTGCCCCTTCGGCTACTTCAGTTGGTGTTTTTCAGGATACGAGTTTCGTGAGTTTTACGCCGGCATTTGCTAACCCGGCCCAAACCAGTGGGCAATTAATTTTCCATATCCATATTACAAAAAACGTTCAAACTTCCTTTGTACGTATAAACCAGGGCAGCACTAACATTTACACCTATAATGGTAACTCAACCACTGATGTAGATACAGACGTGCCACTAACCGTAACAGCTGGCGTTACCTATCAACTGATGGCAGTATCTTACGATAGTATTGATAAAACAATCGTTAGTACGTTGCCCGTTTCTGCTATCAGTACCACTTTTTCGGTGACCGGCGCGCCGGTACTTAATAATGTCGGCGGGCTGCGTATCAGGTACATTAAGAATTATGACAACACCGGCGCTGCCATTTCCACCGAAACCTATAAATATGGAAACGGCGAATCGGGAGGTGGTGTTTTTCTATCATCTTCATCATTACTGGTGCAGGAGAGCCAACATTATTATCAATTTCCGTATGGCAACAATGGTCAGCCCTCTTTACAAACAGAAAGTACATTTAGCAATAGTTCCATTTACGCGCTGTCGTCGTTAAGCGGTAGCCCGGTGGCTTACGACTGGGTTACCGTTTATCATGGCGATACTATAAGAAACGCCGGAAAAAGTACATATCAATACACCATTACACCCGACAGCATTTTAAGTTATACAGAGCCTCCCATCAATCCGCCAACGCCGCAAACAGCGTATGACTCAGTAACTCGTAAATATTTTTTGGGTTGGGGAACAGATCCCGATGGAAGAGGTGGAGTAAACGGTATTAAGCCAATCCCCCGTTTATGGCAAAATGGCGAACCCATTGCCGAAACTCATTACGCCAACAACGGCAGTGGTCAATATACTGCCGTGCAATCAAAGACTACCAAATACAATTTATTTTTCAGGTCTGCCGGCCGTGGCCTTTTTTTACAGTTTTTGCTTGAATTCAGTGGCGCACCGCGCAGTAGCTATAATATGTATATGAATAGTAACGATTTTGATTTTTACGATTACCCGATATCCAACGGCAGCCGGCTTCCTACACAAACTATCACCACTAACTACGGAACCGATGGCACGGCGTTAACGGATACGACAAAGTATTATTACAATAACCTTTCCCACATGTATCCCACTAGCATACGTAGCTACAATGGCAAAGGAGATTCGCTACTGAAACAGGTAAAATATCCGCAGGATATGGTTGCTGCGGGATTAGACCCGACCGGCATATACGCAGCCATGGTTTCAGCCAATATTATTAGTCCGGTTATCCAATTCACCGATTCGAAAAACGGCACCCAAATGGAACAATCGGTTACCAATTATGCCAGTACGAGTGGTATTATTAACCCCTCAACGGTATCATTGCAGGTAATGGCTAATACAGCCGAAACACGGCTCAATTATCAAAAGTACGATAGTGGTAACGGGAACCTGCTCACGGTATCCAAGCAAGGGGGGCCACCCGTCAGTTATATTTGGGGATATAATGGCGAATACCCAGTTGCCGAGGTTAAAAACGCCCTGGCGAAAAACATTTTTTACGAAAGTTTTGAAGACGGCAATGGCAACAGTACCGGCAATGATGCCAAAAGCGGCTTTTATAGTCATACCGGGACTTATTCAAAAACCTTAGGATCAATTACACCATTAGACAATGGGAGTTACATGCTTACTTACTGGCAGAAGTCAGGTTCGGCTTGGAGCTTTGTATCTAATCCGGTAACGGTAAGCGGCGGAACGTATCCAATAACTTTAAGCGGGCAAGTGGATGATATCCGCTTTTACCCCGCGAACGCCTTGATGACCACCTATACGTATGACCCCACTGTAGGCGTTACGAGCGTTACCGATGCAAAAAACCAGGTTACTTATTATGAATACGACTCGTTTTTACGACTGTTGAACATAAAAGATAAGGATGGCAATATTGTTAAAAGCTTTTGTTATAACTATGCCGGGCAGGCAACAGGTTGCAGCGTAAATCCATTGCTGCCGCCACCAACGCCTACGTATGCTTTTACGCTTACCAACAGTACTGGTGTAAGCGGCTTTGTGGCAGCATTTTCAGGCGGTGTGGGCAACTTTAACTTTCCAGCCACGGGCAGCACCACGGTCAATGTCCCGGCGGGCAGCTATACCGTAACCATCAATCCGGTTAATGGCCCGGTAAACCGGAAATTTTTATTGGGTGCAAGGGCTCCGATAACTGCTCCGGGCTACGCTTTTACCAATGTAATTGTGGCCCCAACAGGTACCGAAACACCGTTAATAATTCAAAACCCTTAAACCGCCTGTACCATGAGTATTTTAGTACATATTATAAAAAAAATAAAACAGGGCAACGCAGGCAAATGCTTGCTGTTTGCCTGTGCAGGTATTTTTGGCAGCGCACTTTATACGCAATGCTACGCACAAACCAATGGCCCGCTCACGCTCTCGTCGCCAGCTACAACGGGCGATTATAGCAGTAATACCAGCATTACATTTAGCTATCCGTTTACCACTACAGGGCCATTTACCGCAACTATACAATCAATTGATTGTATACCGCTTACTACCAATCCCACGGCATCGCAAAACTTTGTGATGACCACAGTTCCCCGCATATTTGGCTATACAGCCGCAAGTCAGCTTAGCGGACAGGGAACCTGCCAGGTTACACAAACCATTCAGTATTTCGATGGCATTGACCGGCCTATACAAACCGTGCAGGTTAAAGGCTCACCTTTCGGTAACGATGTAGTGCAGCCTATAGCTTATGACCAGTTTGGCCGTGAGGCTACTAAATACCTGCCTTATGCACTAACTACCGGCGCTAACGATGGCAGTTATAAAACAAATGCACTTATCCCCGGCGCGGGGCAGGCTAAGTTTTATACAATACCACCTATTGGCGTAACTGCAATTAGCACACCGCAAGCGGAATCAAACCTTGAACTATCACCGTTAAACCGATCGTTGGAGCAGGGCACCACGGGCGATGCATGGCAGCTAACCGGTACCGTTAACCCAAGCGGTGTTACAGCGGGTCACACCACAAAAACGCTCTATTCTTTAAATGATAGCACTACTTACTGGGCTAAACAATATGCAATAAATATTGACGGGAGCGGTAACCGCACCTTGTTGTACCAAAAAACCTATAGTCCTAATCAATTGGATGTAACCATTGTTAAGGATGAAAACTGGCCGAGCCAACTGAACGGCGATCTCCGGCTTAACACTACAGAAACCTATACTGATAAATTGGGACACGTTGTATTAAAACGCAGATACAATTTTACCAATGCTATACAGGTGCTGAGTACTTATTACGTTTATGACGATCTGGGCAATTTGTGCTATGTGTTGCCGCCTGGCGCAAACCCTGATGCAGGACTCACCAGCGCCAACAACCAAACAGTGCTGAATAACTTGTGTTACCAGTACCAATATGATAGCCGCGACCGCATAACGGGCAAAAGGATACCAGGCAAAGACTGGGAGTATACGGTTTACAACAGTTTGGACCAGCTGGTTTTAAGCCAGGACGCCATCCAGCGCACTAACAACCAATGGACGGTTACCAAGTACGATGCTTTCGGTCGGCCTATCATGGCCGGCTTGTGGAGCGCAGGTTCGGCAATACCTTTAGCCACCCTACAGGCCAGCATTTATTCCGCAGCACAATGGGATACCAGGGATTATACCAATAATATAACGGGTTATAATATAACCAGCTACCCCACAATAACAACTATACTTTCGATAAGCTATTACGACAATTATAATAATATACCGTCCATGCCAGTAGCGTACGTTGCCCCAACAGGGTATAACGCCACGCCAACGGGAATGCCTACCGCAACAAAAACCGCTGTACTAAATACGCCCAGTGATATGCTTTGGAGCGTTTTATATTATGATGGACTGGGCCGCAATATTAAAACATATAAGCAGCATTACCTTGGAGGCGCAGTCAACACCGGTAATTACGACGCAGTTGTGAGTACCTATGATTTTACCAACGCCCCAACCACAACAACGCGGCAGCATTATACCAACGCTAGTACAACAGTACCACTAGTAACCATAGCCAACCAATATCTATATGATCACATCGGGCGCAAACTAAAAACCTGGGAACAGATAATCAACGATACAACGGCGACCACCAAAACCCTGCTCTCGAAAATAGATTATAACGAAATGGGACAGGTACTGACAAAGCATTTACACAGTACCGACAGTGTTAACTTTTACCAAAACATTGTTTATAGCTATAACGAACGCGGCTGGCTGGTTAGTAGCAGTGCACCCCTATTTGCGATGCAACTCTATTACAACACTGGCACTAATAAACAATACAACGGCAATATAACTTACCAATATTACGGCACCCCAGGGAACCTGAACACCAGTTTTACCTATTCATACGATGCGCTTAACCGCCTGACAAGCGGCGTGGCCAGCGATGGCTACACCGAAAATGGTATCACGTATGATGTGATGGGAAATATTACTGCCCTAAACCGCTACCGGAGTGGTACTCTTATTGACCAGTTGAGCTACAATTACATCAACACCGGTGGCTATAATACCAACCAACTGCAAACAATAACAGATTTGAGCGGTAATAATGCAGGCATTAAAGCCTCGACAACAGGTTTAGCCTATAGCTACGACTCAAATGGCAACGTAACCGTTGACCCGAGCAGGAATACAGGGACAGTTAGCATTGGCTACAACATGCTAAACCTGCCACAAACCATAACGGGTGCCAAAACGATTACCTACACTTATGATGCGGCTGGCGATAAACTGCGGCGAGTAAGCCCAGCGACAGGAAATACTGATTATATTATTGGCATTCAGTACGATGGCGGCGCATTAACCTTTATTCAAACTGAAGAAGGCAAGGCTATCCCCAACGGACATACAGCTTATAATTTTGAGTATTACCTTAGTGATAACCTTGGGAATACAAGAGTAACATTTGACACAGCGCCCGGCTCCGTAAACCCCAAACAACAGGATGATTATTATCCGTTTGGTATGGAAATACAACGTGCTGGAAGTGGAACAAAAAATGAATATCTTTACAACAAAAAAGAGTTACAGGAAGAATTGGGCCAATACGACTACGGCGCGCGGTTTTATGATCCCGTGATTGCAAGGTGGAATACGGTGGACCCGCTATCGGAAATCAGCAGAAGATGGAGTCCTTATAACTATGCGGAGAATAATCCTATCAGATTCACTGATCCTGATGGAACGCATATTGTTTACTATGCCAATGGAACTTCAGGTTTCTCCAATGATGAAGATGATGATGTTCCTGTAAAAAAGAAAAAGAAGCAAGTCCAATCAAACACTACAGCTCAAGCAGACGCAACTAAAACTGACAAATTCGCAACATATTCGCACATAAAACGAGGATCATATACTAAAGCACAATTGATTTCTATGTTAAAGTATTTGGATAGTTTGGTGCCACAAGGGGGGGCTAAAGATTCGAATGTTGGCAGTGGTATTACAAGTGTAAATGTAGGAAATACGGCCGCAGTTGATGCAGACAAAAGGCCAAACTCGAGTCATACAAAAGAAGACTATCATTTCGATGATATTTCTGCTTTAACTAAATACGCAAGTTATTCTTCTTCGTCAACAGCCGATGAAATTAAAAGTTTTTCCTTATTTAGTAACTTTATTAAGGGACTCGATAAAACAAAAAAAACATATGATGCCTACGATTCCTTTCCGCCTGAAGACGATAAGAAATCCCAAATGGGACAAGGACTGCGCAAATCTACACTAACAGGTTTAGTAATTGATGACAAAACGGGAGACACACTCACTCAAAAACAGTTTGAAAAACGTCCAGGCCCCAATAGTGCAACTGGGCTATATTTTAATCCAACTAAAGGCACATTAACAACGATACCTGAGGAGTAAACAAAATAAGTTATGAAAAGATATAGAACATTTTTATTGATTTTAGCATTGTTAATAGTTGTCCTATTTAACACGCAGAATATTTACAAAGCATATATTTATTTATTTAAAGTAACCACAGTAATTAAACAATATAATAACAAAGGACAATACGATGGTGAAGTTGTATCATATGTGAGAGGGCGTGTCAATTCCAGAGAAAATTTTAGCAATGGCGTAAGAGAGGGGTGGACAAGGTACTATTTTGAAAATGGACAGCTAAAAAATGAAATATTCTTTAACCATGACCACGTAAATGGCATTGAAAAATATTTTTTCATTAATGGCAATATAAATTACACCATGATTTGGGATAATAATTTGCGATCCAAAGGCGAATATTACAATCCTCAAAATGGTGGATTGAAGACTTATGTTCAATTCGATAAGAATAGTACCGAAATAGTATCTTATGTCCAATACAATCAATTTAAGAAAATAAGTAAGACAATAGGAAATGTTTTTAGTGACAATATTTATTCGAAGCTTAATGGCAGTGATTCCACAGTCTTTTTACGGAATAGCACGTCATATTCCAATGTTAAGGACTTATATATAACTGTTGCTACGCCACCTGGTTTGACTCCGCAAATTGAAGCAAATATTAACAATATCAAATACACAAACTTAGCCGTCAAGAGCAGTCCACTAATAATCCCGAATCTCTTTACTAAAGAAGGTGATTTTTCAATTACAATATCTGGGAAATTAATAGATTCCAACAAAAAGACTATTAAAACAGATAGTTTAGATATACGTATTAAAGTAGTTCGATAAAATTCCGGCGCGAGTATCGGGGGCGCGGAAAAACGTTGTGCTACTCGCGCTAAATGAAACGAGAAGTATATCAAGAGGCAGAGTCCAAAGCATATAAATGGTGCGTTTTTTAAGCATATTTAGTCGGGAAAAAGCCAAAGGAGCAAGGGGCCTAATGCCCATAAAACGATAAGCTGCAAATAAAATAATGCCTAAAAAGCCAGATTTTCAAACCTACTGAAAACTATTACTCATCTAAAAAAGCAGCAACATCGAAATCAAAATAACCAGATGTCCGTAGTTTACGTGGAATGCTGTTCGAAGCTTTTAGCCTCGGATAAACTAAGCCTGTAGTTTGTAACTAGAGGAGAGAACGAGAAGTAGTTTAATGAGACAAAGCCTGGTAAAAAATTTTGCCGGGCTTTGTTTATAATTTGGCTTCTGAATGTCTCTTATTTAATAAAGGCTATTATGCAGATGATTTCATTATAAAAAAATGATTTATATTATTGATTGTCGAATAGGTACTATATTAACCAATGATTAAATATTAATTATTTGACTATCAATTATTTAGCACTATTTCATAATATTCCGTGTTTGATGTTCCGAAAAAAATGCAAATTGCTCTCAGGATGGGCGTTTTTGCAGCGTTAAACGCATAAAATAGATGCCAGATCTCACTTTTTTTATAAAAACACGTTGTTTGGACCGGTTGATTTTCAGCGCATTGGCAAATATTAGCCAATGATCAAAATGCAAATGATTGATTATTAGTTGTTTAATTGTTTTAAACAATTGTCCGCTGTGTAAAAGTGGAACGCTTGGTTAAAAGAGCTAATTTCGGATCGCTAACTTAGCAGGAAATTAGTCCTTGCCCTATAGTAATAACCGTAAAACCTACTGAAAACTATTACTCATCTGAAACAACGGTAAATACATCGCAATTAATATAACGCCAACTATAAAACCCAAAAAAATGATAATCAAGGGCTCCATCATACTGCTTAGCGTGGAGGTTTTGTATTCCACTTCTTCAATATATTGTTCGGATATTTTGCCAAAAAAGTAATCGAGTTGGTTGGTTTCCTCGCCTACTTTTACCAGTTGTATCATTTTAGAGGGATACACTTTAAACTGCTGCAAACTTTCGTGCAGGGATTTGCCGTTCATTATATCATCCTCCACTTTCTGTAAAGACGATTCAATGGGATAATAACGGATCATCTGCCGTATCAAAGCAATAGCCCGTAACAATGGGAGTTTTGCGCTTATGAGCAGCCGCATAGAATTACAAAAGCGGGCCAAATATATTTTTTGCACCAGATTGCCAATAAGCGGCGTACGCAATAATATTTTTGAGAACACCTCCCTAAACTTTTCGGTTTTTCGGGTAAAAAGGATAAACCCAACTATAAAAGCAACAAAGATAATAAACCGCCAAAAGTTGCTTTCCATGGCATTGGAGACACCGATAATTTTTTCAGTTATCCAGGGTAAATGCCCGCCAAAGCGTTTAAATACATCGCCAAACATGGGCACTACAAACTTCAGCATAAAAAAAACCGCACCTAACGAGGTAGTAAGTACCACGCAGGGGTAAGTGAGAGCTGATACTATTTTGCGGCGCTGCTTTATTTTGTTTTGGTAAAACTTGGCCAAATCGCTCAGTACCTCTATCAGCTTCCCGGTTTCCTCGCCAATTTGCAAACTATACACTTCGTATAAACTAAATTTCCCGGTTTGCTGCAAGGCTTGAGAAAATGTGGTGCCGCCCAAAACGCTATCCTGTATATTTTTATACAGTTCTTTGTCCTTTGGCTTTTGCTGGTCGGCGGTAATGAGTTCAAAGCTGCTTTTGAGGTTAATACCCGCTTGCAGCAGCGAGCTTAATTCCAGGTACAGGTATTCTTTCTTTTTATCGGGTAGTTCCTTGTTGCCAAAACTAATGTCGCGGTTTAAAAGCGCCGCAAGTCCGCCGCTGCTGTCATCTGCATTTGATGGCTTGACCACCTTTTTATTTTCGTACCTGCTTAAATCAATTGATGGCATTGGGGTTTCTTTGTATCAGGTTTACGGAACTGTATAATTTATGGTAATGGCAGGGGAATTTTTCGGTTTGAAAAATCAGCATAAAGCTGATATCATCTATCCGGTTGTTTTCTTCCGTTTCCTGTATTTCGTTTACCGGCGTATTTTCAAATGTAGTATTCACACTCTGCGTTTGTACTTTAAAGGTATCAATCCGGGCGGCATCTCGGATAATAAAATTGGTTGTAAATTCATAATTTACTATTTTGTCATCGCTGGTTAAAACTATACCTTTTTCGTTTTTTATAACGGTTTGCGCTTGCTCAAAATCGCGGGTCAGCAGATGATCCAGGGTAACTAAAACGGCCACATCCTCATTTTTTGTGGTAAAGGAATGATACGATTTCAGCACAATGGAGTAAGATGTATAGGCAATGCCAATGAGCAAGCCGGCAATCAGCATGGTTATCGTTACCTCCATTATGGTAAATGCTTTAACCCTGTGTTTGTTCATGGCTGGTTAATAATTACTTTTTGTAATTCGGCAATTTTTTGCTGGTTAATGTCGTACGCCGTTAAATGTATTTCGGTTAAATTACTTTCGCCATTGTAAGGTTTGGCTTCCTGTTCAACTCTGAAATCGTCGATATTAAAAGTTTGCGTAGTATTATTGGCCGTATGTTCTGCATTCAGCATTGTTTCGCGCAATAAAGCTTGCGCCCTGATTTTTTTTGCAGATAACGACAAGCGCAACACATTGCTAAAAATCATCATAGCGATGCCAAAAACGGTTACTATGATGATCATTGATATTACCACCTCCATAATGGTAGAGGCCCTTACCCGGTTATTTAATTTGCTTCCAGCCATTGTAATACTTTTTTTTGTTTGGCAGCCACCGGCATTAATCCGCTGGTTAAATAATAGGGCGACAATGCTTTTGCATCAATGGTGGCATTAATCAAATAGTTTTCAAACCTTGTAAATGAGTTTTGGTATAAAAACCGGCTGGTAAAAGCGCTGCCATCTATTTCAACGCCGTCCTTTAATTCCAGTATCCCCTGGGCATACACCTGCCCGGTAATTTTTACTTTTTTCATTAGTGAAATTAGGGGTTTTACGGAACTTTCGACTTTCTCGTATGTAAATATAATCCCATTAAAGATGGTGTTTTCGCCAATCGATATTTTTGCCTGCGAAGCAACAATGGGCGTTTGAAGGCGAAACAGTCCCAAACAGGAAGGGTAATCAAACCGGCAGTTCTCCTCAACTTTAATTGAATCGGTAGCAAAAAGCTGGCAATTACCATGAAAGCCACTTTTTACGATTATTGATTTTGCAAAAACCAGCGTATTTTTTAATACTGCGGTGCTGTCAATAATCAGTGTTGTATCCGAAAATAATAGCACGTTGCCGTTGATGTAAATATCACTAACCGTTTGAATTTGCTTTTTGAAATTAACCACACGGGCCGGTTTTAAAAACGATGCGGTAACTGAATCGTTTTTCGGCAAAGTGCGGCCGTTGGCTTGTTGGCTAAAGTAATGCTGTAACTCGGTTATTTTCGTTTCATCCAAAATAGGCAGCTTTTTGTCGCTGGTATGTCGGGTGCCGATTATTAACCGCCTATCGCCGGTATAGGCTTTATTATCAACATAAGCCTGCTGCACACCCGCTTTGGGGATGTAGGCATCACCCAGGATCGTGGTTTTTCCACTCAGCGAAAAAGGACGGTCTTCATCAATTAAATATAAGGCAGCCCACTTGGTGGAGTCGATGCTGTTGGCGATGGAAAGGATTTTAAATAGTGTATCCCGCTGGCTAAATGCTTTGACTATGCCAATATCATACAATCCCCAGGAAATCCGTTTAAGGGTAACAGAGTCTTCGTCATTGGCAAACAGGCTGAATGTTTTTTCCTGCGAATACGGAATATCAGCACCGGCCAGCAAAATATTAATTCCGGATGAAAGGTTATTTTCCAGTTTTTCGTACCGGAATTTCTTTTGGTATTCCGTTTTATAAAAATAAGCCGCAACAATGAGCGCAGCGCAAAGCAAACCGATTACTAAGGCAATAATGATAACAATATAAAGGGCCGAGCCTTTGAGCATAATGAATGATAATCCGCAATTATTGTTTAGTTTTTTTGATGAGAGAATCCGCTGGCTGATCTTTTGGTTTTCTTTTAAAAACATTCAGTTTATCCCAAAATGACACCGTGCTTACTGTAACTATTGCACCGTTTTTCCAGGTTGATTGAGCCGATAGGGTGCCATCTTCGTTCCAGCTTTTCCAAACGCCGTCTTTTAAGCCTTTTTTAAAAACGCCTTGTTGTTTCAGGTTTTTGTTTAAATAAAATTCAGCGTACTGACCATTCAACAATTTCCCGCTAAAACCACCCTGCGAGGAATGGATTTGATTGGCATCATACCAATAATAAAACAGATTGGACTTAATATCCGGACTGGACTTCAGCGGTTTTATTTCGGCCAGTATAATTTTATCTGCTTGAATAATTCTTACCCTGTTAAGTCCATAGTCCGGCATTTGCTGTGCGCATAGCGAAGCTGAAATAAAAAAAGTAAACAGAAATAGAATAATTCTCATTGGACAGCTTTTCTAATCGTAATAAATTTTGTTTTGCCGTTAAAACTGATTTTAATGGAGTCGCGAAGGTTTTTAATCAGCTTAACCTGGTCTTTCATTTCTCCTTCCGAAAGCATTTCGTTTTTACCGTTGATCGTAATCAAAGTTGTCAGTTTTTTTGAAGCAGGGTTAAGGATATATCCTGAATATTGGATAAAGCCCCAGTTAAACGTCGGTTTTACGGGCAATGAAGCTATACTTTTAACAGGCCTTATTTTAGCCGCCTGGCTGATGGTATCTTTTTGTTTTACCAAACCAAACGGGTCCCGGTAATTTAATAGCAAATGCGTAGTGTCAACGGGCACCGCAAAATCGTTAAAGGGTTCCTTTTTTATCGTGTTGGGAACAACAGGGGCTGAATTATCATCATTTGCCGATACCGCATCAAATATCCTGTAAATAATGAGACCCCAAACTACTACTACCACCAAACCCAATAAGTAAGTGAACTTCTTATTTTTCATAACTTGACTATTGCAGCGTAAAGCTTCTTAAAATACTTGCCTGGCCCTCGTTGCCTGCCGCATCAATTGCTGATACCTTCCAATATATTTTATCGCCCGAGGCACCGGACGCAAAACTATAACTGGTCGTATTTAAAGTCACCGGGAAAGTAGAATTATAGAGCGTTGTGGAGTCGCTTTTAAATACATAGAGTTTATAGCGGACAGATGTAGCAATCGCACTCCATTGAAGGCTTACCGGCAAAGGTACGGTAAGTGCGTCAGCGGGAGAAGATAAGCTAACCTGTGCAGGTGGCGTATGATCATAAGTTATAGAATTGATGACCGACCATTGCGCCCGTGCAGTGTCATTTTCGGCTCGAACGCGCCATTGATAGGTTTTGTCCTTTGGAAAGGTGAAGCTAATTTGCTGGCCGGGAATAACCATGTTCGCTATAATAGCCTTTTCATCCACAAAGTTATTGGTATCAATTTCAAAACGATATTGTGTAGCCCCATACAAATTACTCCATTGGAAAATAAATGGGCTTTGATTGGTAAGAAAATTATTAGCAGGCGAACTTAGCTGCACCGATTGTTGTTTAATTGAAGTAGCCGCAACCGAAAAACTGCGCGGCGTGCAATATGCAGTTTGTGAACTTCCATTTTGCGCTAAAACCCGCCATTGATAATTGCCCGGACTAAGGTTGTATGAAAACTTATAACTTTTTACGATTGTATCCAAAACTAAACTTCCCGGCGACGTAAAGCTCGGCGTAACTACCTGTAAATGGTAGGAAAGCGCATGGTTAACCTGATCCCACCAAAAATTAACGGTGTAACTGGTACTGGTGTACTGGTCGGAAGGCGCTTCTAATGTCACCTGGCTTTTATTGATGGATGGTTCGATGATGTCATCGCAGGACGAGAGCAAAGTGGCAACCGCACATAATGCTATCAACAGATAAGATAAAGGCCTTGATTCCATAGTCGGCTAATTTAGCAATTCGATGGATTAAACATAAAACTAATAGCTAAAAAAGCATCAACCCAGGACGGCAAATTGGTTTCTGCAGCACCCAAGAGGCAGGCTGCGTAGGATTTGTTAACGAGCGAGCCAAGTAAAAGGAGCGGCTAGGCTTTTAAACATTCAGGCAATTATCTGTCAGGGATTGCTGCGACATCCTTTTCCCTGAAAAGATAAAGTGGAAAGCCCAGCCGAAGGGACAGCCGGAGATCGATAAATGTTTAATGAACATCGTTAAACAAGAAAAGACACCGCTGCATGGCTTCGGTCTGGTCAAAAATTATCTCAAAATCTATTAAATTAAAAATTTAGTTTATTAAAGTTCAATCTATTAACCAATAGCTGACAAAAGCCTGTTATCTTGCGGCGGTTACAAGCGTAATATTACTTAACAGGTTACTCTACTGGTCTGCTGATATAAATTTTCGGAAGTATAGCCGCGGCAGAATTGTCTCCTTATAACTTAATGCTGATTATCTTAATTCATCTATCTGAATCTTATCATGTACTTCCTGTTCTCCCGAGACTTGCTTTTGCGGATGCCCGTTAAAAAGCCGGCAGATTATGCCGCAGATAGTCAAAGTTTTTTAGAAGATCCGCATTTCCGGGCGGCGCTTTACCTTGCAAGTCCGGTGTTTTTTGCGACGCTTGAAAGATTAAATTTTCAATCTGCCGGACTGACAGAAAAGGAAGAAAATACCCTGCGGAAATACATCAACCGTTATTGTTTCCGGCCAACGCCTTTCGGACTCTTTGCGTCGGTGACACTCGGACAATGGGCAGCCGGAGCAGGGATGCAGGAAACGACAATGCCTGAATTCGATGCCAATTTCCAGGTGGACCAAACCTACCAAACGGTGATGGGGCAAGAAATCCTGATCCATGAATTGGCTGAATATGCAAGATTTGAGGGTAACCCGTCAGTTTACCGGGTATTAAATGAGTACAGGTTTTTCCGGACATCAACGGATGAAACCGGCAGGCAGCGGGAGTACCTGCTGCAGTCCATCGCCTTTTCCATCCTGCTGAAGGACCTCATGGGCTGGTGCCATAAAGGACGCACGCTTAAGGAAATTGCGGATTACATTGTACAGGTTGCGGCTTGTAGTTTACCTGAAGCAGCAGAATATGCTGATTTTCTCGTCGATGCGCAGTTGTTAGTAAATTGCCGGCGGCAGCATATCACCGGTCCGGATTATCTGGGGGACTTACTGCACCAACGACATGTCCAACCATCTTCATGGAGCCATACGGTAATGGCAATATACGAAAATGTACGAACCCATACTGCGGCGGAACCTGCTGTGATCCAAAGATTGAACGACCAGCTGAAAACCCTGTTGCCCGAAAGACAACCCGGCGGGAAAATCGATGCGCTCAGCGCGATCCTTTACCGCAGGTCAGCTGAAAGCTGGCCGGGCATTCATTACCAGGATGCGCTCCGGGATGGGATCTATGCGCTCGACGTGCTTTCGCCGCCGGACCGGCTTCCAGCCATGGACAGCTTTATCGCCTCATTTCAGCAGCATTTCGAGGGGCAGACATTGCCGTTGCTTATCGCGCTCGATCCTGAAGCTGGGATTGGTTACCAGCAGCCTTCTTCGGAAAAGGAAACCCCGTTATTGGAAACGCTGCACATCCACTATAAACCAAAGACGGGAACGCCGCCGGAGTGGACAGCCGCGCAAAGCCTGCTCCTGAAATGCTGGCTGAGGAACAACCATGGGAAGCTGCCGGTCATCGAGCTGGCCGACGAAGATCTGGAAAGCCTGAAAGCACCGGAGAACCGGCAGATGCTGGGGATGTCGGTTTTATTCCGAATCAGCGGAAACAACCTGTTCATTGAAAGTGCGGGTGGCAATAACGCCCCGGCATTGCTGGGCAGGTTCACCGTTGTTAATGAGGAAACCCACATGGCAGCAAAAAATATGGCCGTGTTGATGGAGCAACAGAATCCTCAATTGATTTTTGCAGAACTGCTCCACCTTGGCGATCCACATACAGACAATGTAAACCGGCGGGAGAATATTTATTCTTATGAATTGCCGCTCACGGCGGCATCCACATTGCCAAAGGAAAATCAGCTGGAGCTTGGGGATCTGTATGTACGCGTAGAACAGGGTAAGGTGGTGTTGTTTTCGAAAAAGCATGGCAAGCCGGTCATACCGCGGCTGAGCTCGGCTTATAATCATAGCCTCAACAAGCTGCCGCTGTTTCGCTTCCTGGCAGACCTGCCCTATCAATATGGCCGGTCTAATCTTGGTTTCGACCTCCGGCAATTCTTTCCAGGCCAAAGCTTTTACCCCAGGGTAGCCTACCGGGATACCGTATTGTGCCTGGCTACCTGGATTATTTCAGATAACGATCTTGAAATATTGCAACAGGCACCACGGAAGGAATTGATCGGCGCCTTCAATAAGCTTAGCCGGCGGATACATCTGGCGGTAAACTTTTCACTGACAGAAGGAGACCAGCAACTGGTCTTCAATGGCGGGCGTAATGCAGATATCCTTTTTTTCTGCGGCTGCGTCCGTGGAAAAAAAGAAGCAGTGCTGAAAGAATTTTTACCCCAGCCGGAAGTGCGGCAATACAATGCTTACCTGCTGCCGTCGGAGCCGCTGCGATTCCCCTTCCCGGCCGGTATTCCCTATGCGGGAGGGATAAAGGTTCCGCGAAAATATTTGCCAGGTTCCGAATGGCTCTACCTGAAAATTTATGCTCCCCGGATCGGTGCCGGACTGCTGTTGCTGCGATTGCAGCCTTTGCTCCATAAACGCTATACGAACGGAAAGATCAGCAAGTGGTTCTTCATCCGTTACGACGACCACGCACCGCATATCAGACTGCGGATGAAAATTGTACCTGGAGATGCCGGTGAGGTGCTCATTGCATTTAAAGAAAAATTGGAAACCCGCATTCAGCAGCATGTGATCAGGGAATACCAGGTGGAGGTGTATAGCCGCGAGCTGGAGCGCTACGGTGCCGCAGGCATGGAAATAACTGAAGATTTCTTTTGGGCGAGCAGTGAACTGGTGTTAAGCTATTTAAAGCAGAACAGTTACGGTACGAGGGGCTATGCCCACCATTTTGCGCTATACAGTACACTGGCGATAGTCGATGTGTTCATTCCTATGCGGGACGGCCAGTTGGTCTTTTTGCTGGAGACCTACCAGCAGTTTCTGCCAGAATTTGCGGAGGAAAAAATAAATGTGGAACTGGATAAAAAATACCGGGAGCTGTCAACAGGAATTCAGGCTGTAATGAAAACCGCTGATCCGGCCATGCAAAGCGGGTCCATAAAAGCTGCGCAAAGATTTGTCGGCATCTTAAAGGAAGTGCAACAAAATATGGTGACTGCGCATGAGGAAAGGCTTTATTACCTGCGCAGCATTATCCACATGCACCTGAATCGCCTGTTTACAGACGAGCCGCGAAAACAGGAAATGATCACTTATTACTTCCTTTACAAGTACTTGCTTTCTATTAAGGGGCGGGAAAAAGCGGCAGAATAATCAACCGGACTGGCGATCTGTTTTGACAAGGTGTTCGTCCATAAAATCCAGGAATTTCTGTTTGTAATGGTCGCCCATCATCAGCGACTCCCCATTATGTAATTTGAGCCGGGCCCGTTCCGTTACTTTTACAAAATTGATATTCACAATAAACGAACGATGGATACGGGCAAACAACCGCCCGGGCAGGTGACACTCCATCTCACGCATGGTCAGATAGGTAATATGCTTCTCTGTCGTGGTATGGATCTGAATATAATTCACCGCGCCTTCAATATACATGACATCATCAAACCTGATCTTCACGATGCGGCCCTTAATTTCACTTTTGATATTAAAAAAGTCATTCTTATCTGCCATGTCTCCTTCGGAACGCCGTGTCATTTTCCGTTTGGCCTTCTGGATGCATTTGAGGAACCTTTCATAATCGATCGGCTTTAACAGGTAATCAAAGGCCTCCTGATCAAATGCCTGCAGCGCGTATTCCGGGAAGGCAGTGGTAAAAACCACCGAGGTATATAAGTTAACCATGCCTGCCAGTTCCATTCCTGAGAGCTGGCGCATGTCAACATCCATAAATGTGATATCCGGAGCGTCCTTGCTGGTTAGTTCGTCCAGCGCTACTAATGGGTTTTGATTGGAACCAGCCAGTTCCAGGCCGGGCGTTTGTTCTATATATTCTTTCAAAAGCGCGACAGCGTCAGATTCATCATCGATAATATAACAGGTAAAATTCATAGGTGTAGTATAAGCATTACCGAAAAGTCGTCATCCTTATCCAGGATCTCCAGCGCATACTGGTTTTGATAATAGTTCATTAATCTTTTTTTTATATTTCTCAATCCCAGGCCGCTTTTGGGGTGGATGCGGCCTATTCTCTTTCTATTTATTGTCTTAAAAACAAGGATATCGTCCTTTTGTTCCAGGCTGACCAAAGCGGGATGCCGGGCATCCCCGAGATCCCCGTGTTTGATCATGTTTTCAACGAGCGTGATCAGGGTCATGGGCAGAATCTGTGTGCCTGCTAATTTCCCTTTCTTTTTGAACCTGATAAAAAACTCCTCCTTAAATCGCAGCCGGCTCAGTTCTATCAGTTTTTCGATTTGTTCCAACTCTTTTTTTAAAGGAACGGTCCGGTTATCTTCGCTGGAAACCAAAGAATACCGCATAATATCCGCTAAGAGCATTATACCTTTTCCTGCCCTTTCAGATAATTTATGGATGGCGTTATAGATAAAATTCAATGAGTTGAATAACAAATGGGGACTGATCTGATTCTGCAGGTAAGCATTTTCAGCAGATATGTATTTATTTTCCAGCTCCAGTTTATCCGTTATATGCTTTAACTGTTCAGTTTCCATCAGGTGATTTTTCTCTTTGAACATCACCATGTACCGCATGGACCAGTAAGCAATACTGAATCCGATAAAATAGATGCATCGCCACACATTTGTTAAGATATACAGCTTCCCAAATATCAATTTTACGCTTGGAGGGAACATCTTTGATAACAGGTAATCCAAGCCATATTTGATGGCCAGGTAAACCATAATTTCCACGACTGTCAGACAAATCGCATTTAAGTATGGTCTGTCAGTTTTGAAAAAGGAGAAATCGAGGATTACATAGGCATTAAAATAAAACAAACAAATGTTTAATGCATAGAAAACTGTATAATGAAATAGGGTAGCAGTAATGCCAACCATGAACTTGATATAAGCCATCTCGTAGCTAATGAATATTAGCCAAACTAAAATATGCCGTAAGATCATGGCCCTTTTTGTCATGATTGTTTGTTTTATTAAAGTAATGCCAAGGTTTCTGCATCGGGCAAAAGCCTCTCCGCGTAACAAAGTTCAGGGGTATTTTAGAGGACAATAGCTTTACTCAAAACGTAAATGCTATGAAAACGATCAGGTCAAAAAAATTGAACAAACGAATTGAAACAATTTGTGATTTCAGCCCAATAACCTCCATTCCTGCATATGCAGACACAACAAACACGCAGACCGGGGGTACGGATACCACCAATACCACGATTACTATCATTACCACCAGTCATAGGTATCTCAAAGTGTAAAAGTTAACGTAAAGTTAATTATTGCTACTTTAAAAGTTAAATTTTCTTTTGTTTAATCGAATCAGAACAATTAATAAGGTTTGGTAAAGTCGGAATTACATCAGTTGGAAAAGCTCATTGGAGAAATTGTAGCCGATGAGCAAACAAATAACGGGAACCTGCCTGCGAAATTTGCAGACCGGGTAAAATCTGTAGCTGAAGTGAGTGCAAGGTTAAAAGGTAAATGGATTCACGACCTCTTTAGTGCTGTAAAAGAACAGATCCTAACGAGGTACGTTCAATTCCATCAGGCCGGAATTACTTCGCTCTCCAACCAGGTCAGTGTTCGGATACCGGCATCCTATTTTCAGGGCGCAAAAGATCCGGTTTATCATTTGTATTATGCTGTCGTCGCGAACCTCGAAGAATTGCTGGAATTTTTGAGGCAGGGGTTTTATCAGTATTTTGATCGTGATTATGCGGTGTCATTTGACCATCTCCGGGTACAAACAGCGCATATTTCCGTGTTGGCAGGTGAAGTCCAATTATTATTTCAAGGGACAGCTATTGATCCCCGTCTTACAACTGCTGTTCTTGCGTCAATCGCCAATAAATTAAAAAATGCCAGGACATTGGGAATCAGCTACCGGCACCTGAGCTATTGCTCCGCGTTATTACAAATGATTAACCAACTCCTAATGGATAATCCACGGGTAACAACCGTCGATATCGCGCGTGAATTATACTGTCAAAATTTCAACAGTTACCAATTTAACCGATGGTATCAAAATCACCTTGGCGCTATCATCAATGCCGCAGCTGAAAACCAACATAAGACCACGATATTATCTGAAATCGAAGCATTGAACCAGCTGTTCGTAGAGCGCGACAAAATATTTGAGCCGGGACTTCCGCCGATAAATGACCAGTTACTCAGCTGGTTGTCCGGTTTATTGCCCGCGCAACCGGTCACGCAGGTTAGCAATTTTTTGAAAATCAATGGACACCTTCGGATGCCGCTCCAGTTTTCGGTTACGCAATTCGCGTTGTTTGTAAGGCTTTGTTATCTGGAGGGATGCTTTCACGTCAACAATATTTCTGATATCTTGAGATTTTTCACGCAGCACTTTGAAACCAAAAAACAATTAAATATCTCCTTTAAAAGCTTTGCCCGCGCTTTTTACGGAGCGGACCAGGCAACTGCGGCTGTAGTTCGTGACTTTTTACAGCGAATGATCAATACGCTTAACAAAACCTATTTCCCATGAAGCTCAACTCAATAACTATGGAAAAATGATACCTACAAGCTTTGTTGGTGACATCCGCTTCGGTTAACGGGTGGCAAAGCCCATTGTCTAAAAGATAAAATTATGATAACTAAGTTCAGTGACCGGCTATATGCGGACCTCCATAAGGACCTGAATGCGTTGGTGCTTGAAGAAGACCAACTGATAAAAAGGCTGGAGAAATCCGTTCATGCCTGTTTAAAATACCTGAGAAAGCTAAAGGATTATTGCAAGGTTAATGACCCTGGCACCCCGGAGGAAGAAATACAATTTTTCAAGTATATCAAACCAAAGTTTAAATCGCAGCTGATATTTTTTCAATCCCTGCTGAATATTGAGATCAGGAAGCCCATCGGGGACGGAAAAGTTGTTACCGATTATTACAATAATGAACTCAATGTCCTGCACCATTTTTTTGAGAGTAACCTGTCGTTTTACCAATACGTAAGAACTGGGGCTACTTACCTTGATGAATATTATTTTGTACGCGGAAACTATGATGTTCACCTCGACCCAGATCAATGTGTCATCGACTTCGACCCCGCGTTCAGCTCGACCCATGATCACAAGCTGGCCCAGGTTTTAGCGAGTGCGCTGATGCAGGAACATTTGGAGCAAGCCATTCAAAAAATCAGTCAAAAAGATGCCATCATGCAAATTGATTCGGAATTCAGGGATTTTGACTGGAAGCAAACTAAATGCGCCTTGATCGAACTGATCTATAGCTGGCACGCAACAGAGGCCTTCGGTAAAAAGAATCTAAAAAGTATCGTGAAATTTATTGAAAAGTCATTCAATATCTCCCTTGGAAATTTTTACGATACCTATGACTGGCTTTGCGGACGTTCTAGCCCCACGGTGTATATCGATGAAATGAAGGCCGCATTTCTGTTGAGGATGCAAAAAAAATTCAGGTGATCATTTACCTGTAGAGTACGCTGTTTCATGCTTCACCTCTGTCATCACAAAATGACTGGTGAAGTTTTCGATACCCGGAAGATTGGAAAGCTTTTTCAAAAGCACCTCACTGTATTCGTTCATGTCATTGATGGCGCCCCTGAGTAAAAAATCGTAGGCGCCGGTTAAATGATAACATTCCATCACCTCATCCAGCTTGACGACTTCCTGCATAAAGGCCCTCAGGCTGCTTTCCGTGTGCTTCTCCATGCGCACTTCCACGAACCCAGTCAGACCGCGCCCGACTTTTCCGTTGTCTACGATAGCCGTATAAGTTTTAATATAGCCTTCTTCCGCGAGCCGCTTTACCCGGACGTGAACCGCGGTAACAGACTTGTTGACCTGGTGCGAAATTTCCTTGTGCGAAATGCGGGAATCGCTTTGAAGGAGGATGAGTATCCTGCGATCTGTTTCATCAAGCTTATTGTTGATCATACGCTTACTAAATTATTCGAGATAAGACTTGATGATCAATTGTTTTTCCTGCCCCATCATTTCTTCCGCAGCAAGTACCATCTCTTCCGAGCCGATAAATATTGGTGACCGCTGATGCAACTCATTGACCTCCAACCCGAGGATTCGCTCGCTGCCA
>JABDBM010000037.1:0-31174 GCA_013288685.1 Bacteroidota bacterium
CTGAATTGCTATATTTGCAGTCCCGAAAAAAGGGGTTTTATTTTAAACACGGTTGAACAAACCAAATGGTGAGGTGCCTGAGAGGCCGAAAGGATCAGTTTGCTAAACTGACGTACGGGAAACTGTACCGAGGGTTCGAATCCCTCCCTCACCGCAAATCCAACAAAACCTGGCATTAGCTGGGTTTTCTTGTTTTATATTATAAATAGAAAATATCGCCGCGCTCCCAATTTCTTTCCATTTAAAGATGTGTGTACAGACAGTGCGAACGAGGTGAAAACTATATGACAATCCCGGTCGCTCCCGTGTTGATTTCCTTGTGATCAGTAGGTGAATAGATTTTCTTTTTCTATTTTAGAAATCTATCTTTTTGTTGCCTATTTTATGAAGAAAATTAAAATTACTCTTCCTTATTATACAGAAATCAACGATTTTCTGGCTTCTATTCCATGGCCAGGACGAACAACTGATCCAGACTTTTATTGTTTGCGGTTAAAACCACTCGATCAGGACCTTCGGATATACCGCCCACCTTTTAAACGTTCATTTTATTTTTTTGCCCTGCTATTCAATTCAGGTAAGATCGAGGTTAACTATGGTGATCAGACCATTCATGATCCCGATTCCTATCTCGTTTTTCACTCGCCCAATCTTGTGTATAGCTTTGCCCATAACAATGCACTGGAGGGTTATGTGATTTATTTTAAGCCGGAATGCTTTTCATTCTTCAAACCAGACTTTCACCAGCAATTTCCACTATTTGATGTGTTACACACCAACCTGTTTAAGTTTGACCACGCCGCATTTAAACAGCTGGCGCCACATTTTGAAGCTGTATTTACCGCTTATGAAAGGTCGCTCAAAGCACAGCACATTGAAGCAAGGGTAAAGCTGCTCGGCTTGCTTTATTATCTGGAAGACTTTGCATTAGAAAACAAAAAGGATATTCGTCCGGCCACAACGCAGCAAATCCTGTTGCGTAAATTTATTCAGTTAATTGATAACCATTATATCAATAAACGCACAGTGCAGGAATACGCAGATATGCTTTCGGTTACAGCCAATTATCTCTCCCAGTCTGTCAAACATGTATCGGGCAAAAAAGCACTTACTTTTATCTCTGACCGCCTGGCAGCCGAAGCCAGATCACTCATTCAATATACAGATTATGAAGTGGGAGAGATTGCCTATCAGCTCAACTTTTCAGACCCGGCCAATTTTGGCAAATTCTTCAAAAAACAGGTGGGCTTGTCGCCTTCGGAGTTCCGGAAACAACGTAAGTAATTAAATTAACCTGTTTATCCAAGTTTTCGACCAAACGTCTTGCGTCTGTTTAAGTTTTTTTGTACCAGCAAATTAAATATATCTTAAACAAGCAGTTTAAAAACATGGCCACTAAAGTATTTATCAATCTCCCTGTGAAAAACCTGGCAAAGTCAATAGAGTTCTTCCAAAATCTGGGTTTTACTTTCAATCCGCAGTTTACCGATGAGAAAGCCGCGTGCATGATTGTGAACGACAGCATTTTTGTGATGTTTCTTACCGGCACCTATTTCAAATCTTTTATAGATACTGAAATTTGCGATGCGTATCGTTCCACAGAAGTACTTATTGCGCTCGATGGTGCATCTCCGGATGAAGTGAAACAATTTGTGACTAAAGCTGAGTCACTGGGCGGTAAAATATATGCGCCGGCACAGGACAAGGGTTGGATGTACCAACACAGCTTCGCCGATCTGGACGGTCACAAATGGGAAATGGCTTATCTCGATTTTAGTCAGTTCCCACAATCGTAAATAATTAAAAAAATCAAAGTCATGAACTACAATTCAACTGTGGATACTTATATAGCTAACTCAGAAGATTTTGCAAAACCTATTCTTGCGCACTGGCGACTGCTTATTCATAACAATTGCGCCGATGTTGAAGAGGTAATAAAATGGAGCCTTCCTCATTTTGATTATAATGGCGATAATATGTGTGTAATGGCGTCCTATAAAAATCACTGCTCCTTCACATTCCTGAAAGCTGAATTGATGGCTGACCCGCGCCTGAAAGCAAACAAAGAGCGGAAGCCAATTCAAAGATTCTTAGGGAAGATTACTGAAATAGGCGACTTGCCGCCAGACGTCGAATTTATAGCTATGCTTAAAGATGCGATGCAGTTAAACGAAAAAGGTGTCAAGGTAAAAAGAGAAAAGCCAGAATCTGTTAAGCCCAAGGCGTTCGATACGCCCGATTATTTGCTGGCAGCATTGATAGCTAACCCCAAAGCAAAGGAAGTTTTTGAAAACAAATCCAACTCTTTCCGCAAGGAATATATTGTTTGGATTACTGATGCCAAAACCGATGAAACCCGACAAAAAAGAATAAATGAAGCTTTAGAATGGATAGCCGAAGGAAAAGGCAGGTTTTGGAAACACCAAAAATAGATATCCTGAAATAACACATAGCCTTAAAACTATGGGGAAATAAAACCAAGAGCCAGACTAATCACATCTTGTTTCTTATTTCAGTAATCTGTTTGATTATTGCGAGAATCGCGGTCAGATATCCTAACCCGCTCCCTCTATCTCCGCTGAGTATCAAATTGAAAATTTTAAAAGCCTGTAAGTTATTAATTTACAGGCTTTTAATTTATACAAAGCTTAGAAGATCATATCTCAATGAGCGATTAGTTGCTTTTTATTGTATCGGCTCCCTTGCTTAGTCCAAGTAACCCTTCAATACCCACGTGCGGGAATTGGCGCGAAGCCTGGCCAGCGCCTTATCTTTAATCTGCCTGACTCTTTCGCGGGTCAGGTCGTATTTATCACCTATCTCTTCCAAACTATGCGCCTGCCCGTCACCCAGACCGAAAAACAAGGTTAATACCTCTCTTTCTTTTTCGCCCAGGACGCGCATGCTTTCCGCAACCTCGATCGATAAAGATTCCGTTATCAAACCCTTGTCCGTCCCTGGTTCGGAACTTTGCAGCACATCGAGTAACGTATTATCCTCTTCACTTGAAAAAGGCGAATCATAAGAAATATGCCGGCCAGAGTGCCCCAGCACATCGCTAACCTTTTCAGTAGTGATTTCCAGGCTTTCTGCTAATTCTTCGGGCGTTGGCTGCCGTTCATATTGCTGTTCCAACTGCGATGCGGCTTTGGTAATTTTGGAGATATCCCCAACTTTGTTTGCCGGCAGCCGCACCATCCGGGATTGCTCGTTGATGGCTGACAAAATGGATTGCCTGATCCACCAAACCGCATAGGAAATAAATTTGAAACCTTTGGTTTCGTCAAAGCGTTTCGCCGCTTTAACCAGCCCGACGTTACCTTCGTTGATCAAATCACCGAGCGTTAGCCCGGAACTTTGATATTGTTTAGCCACCGAAACTACAAATCTTAGGTTTGCAGTGGTTAACCGTTCTAATGCCGCCTGGTCGCCTTCACGGATTTTTTGCGTTAAGATCACCTCTTCCTGCGGAGTAACCATCGGAATCTTTGCGATGTCTGACAAATATTGATTCAACGATGCGTTCTCGCGATTGGTGATTGACTCACTAATTTTAAGTTGCCTCATTTATTTAAATTTTAATGTGATTGCTAAAGATCCGGTGCCTTAGAATGCGCGTTGAGCAGAAATAATCTTCTGAGAGATGACAGTAACGTACTGATGCTTGCGGGAGAAAGGTATGCTAAAATCTTTATCATACAAAGATAAGCATAGACACAAAAAATAGTATTATTTGGATGTCATAACACGTAAAAGGTGATTTTTGAGGTTAGTTATGATGATTGGTAAACTGTATTGCCTTCGGTGTTGTTTTACCAATTCTTTTGTCGCGGTGGGAAACGAGTTCGCAGAGAGCGATTGCAGCTTCTTCAAAATCTTCATGGTCATCTTTCAATTGCAGCCAGTTGGGTTCAAATGCTTCATCATCGCCTAAGACAAAATCTGTGACTGAAGGAATAGTTGTTTTGAGGCTGGCATGATCTTCACGCCGGGTGGCGATCCAGATGCCGTTATGCTGTGGATTTTTACCAACCTGGCGAAAGATCAGGACGATTTTGCCTTCAAAATAAATATAGAACATACCGATGGCGGGCTTGATGACCACCGAAACAGGCAGGTAATCGAGCAGAAAATCATAAGGCATGGGCTTTTTCATCGCAACAAAGGTAAATTATGTGCCTTGCTCACGGGGCGTTTCACTTTAATGTTTTACTATCGCCAACCCAGCCCGGGAGCAACATGTTCCAAAATAGCTGACAGCACATGTGCATTGTAATCGACGCCCAGGGTATTGGGTATAGTCAATAGCAGCGTGTCCGCTTCCTGTATCGCTTCATCCTGCTCCAGTTCTTTAATAAGCTTATCCGGTTCTGCCGCATAACTCTTTCCAAAAACGGCCCGCTGATCTGCTTCAATGTAGCCAAAGCTGTCGGCACTTTTTCCTTGCTGCCCGAAATAATACCTGTCCTGATCCGTTACCAGTGCAAAAATAGAGCGGCTCACGGAGACCCTCGCTTCCCGCTGGTGCCCGGCTTTTTTCCAGGCTTCTTTATACAACCTGATCTGTTTGGCTTGCTGAATATGAAGCGGTTCGCCGCTTTCGTCAAATTTCAGCGTAGAACTTTGCAGGTTCATGCCGTTTTCAGCAGCCCAAATGGCCGTCGCGTTGGAAGCAGCACCCCACCATATTCGTTCCCGAAGGCCCTCCGAATGGGGCTCCAGGCGTAACAAGCCCGGCGGGTTGGGGAACATCGGGTACGGATTGGGCTGAGCGAATCCTACACCTTTTAATTTGTCTAAAAATTCCAAAGCCTTGCGGCGCCCCATTTCGGCATCTGTTTCTCCCTCGAAAGGTTGGTAACCGAAATAACGCCAGCCCTCGATCACCTGCTCTGGCGAACCTCTGCTGATACCCAATTGTAAGCGCCCTGCCGATATAAGATCCGCAGCGCTGGCGTCTTCCACCATATACAGGGGGTTTTCATAACGCATATCAATCACACCGGTACCTATTTCTATTTTTTTTGTTTTGGCGCCAATAGCCGAAAGTAAAGGAAAGGGGGAGGCCAATTGACGCGCAAAGTGGTGCACGCGGAAATAAGCGCCATCTATGCCCAATTCTTCAGCAGCAACCGCCAGATCAATGGACTGTAATAAGGTGTCGCCCGCCGTACGGGTTTCATAAGAAGGATGGTTAGACCAATGCCCAAATGATAGAAATCCTATTTTCTTCATAAATCAAAGATAAGCATTCCTGCAATGCTGTATCATCATCGTTTTGTCGAATTGACAGGCGTTTTAAGCCGTAGGCGCTTTTCCGAACTTTTTCTTGAAAGAATTGGAAAAGTGAGAGAGGCTTTCAAATCCTAAATCCAAATAAATTGCAGATGGTTTCTGATGTTTGGTTTCGATCAGGTGTCTCGCCTCATTCAAACGTTTTTCCTGAAGCCAATGTCTTGGTGGCATATTGAAGGTTTTATGAAAATCCCGTTTGAAGCCGGCCAGGCTGCGGCCGGTCAGTTGGGCGAATTTTTCAACAGGAACGTTGAAGTGATAATTGCTGACCATGAAACGCTCCAGATCGATCTTGTGGGGTTCGGAGAAATCAAACAAAAAATTACGCAATACAGGCAAGGTATGCAGTAACAGTTTAACGGCTTCTTTAATTTTCAGTATGCCCATGTCTTCACTCAGGGTTTCGGTCGCACCGCGGGCGTAGGGCATGATAGATTGGAAAAATCCCTGCAGGAAAGTATTGGAAGGAACCTGTATATTGGGAGGGCCGGTGTACCTGCCATTCGCTGTTATCTTTTCTTCCAGCACTATCTTGCGCAACAAGTCTTCCTGCAGAGATATCACAATGCTTTCATAATTTTCGCCGGGTAATGGAGTTTTGGTGAGCGTGCCCAGTTGGTTTTTGCCAATCAGCAGCATTTCTCCGGCTTTGATGGATATACTTTGGCCTGAAGTTTCCAGGCTAAATTGCCTGGAAACCATCATCACCAGCGCGTGGTTCGCCCAAAAGCAGACCTTGTCTTTCCGTTCAGTGGAAAGGTATGAGTAGAAAATCACGCCGGGAAGTATTTCTGCTGGATTGGTCATTAGCGTTGTAAATAAGTGCTGCCTAAAATAGCACCGATTGCAAAAGTATCATTTAAAACCTTGATTTCTTCAGCGCTAAAGGCAATGTTCATCGCGGCCATATTCTCCGGCAACCTCAACCGTTTACTCATACTTACCAGCGGCATAACATGATCGCCTTGTGCATTCACCCAGGCAATCGCTAATTGGGTTGGCGTAGCATTCTTGTCTTTGGCTAATTTTTTCAATACTTCTACTTTCTCCAAATTTTTGACCAGATTGTCACCCTGGAATCTTGAAAAATGAGTATGATAATCGTTTACTGCAAGCGGTGCCTTCATTTCGCCGGTCAGCAGGCCTTCTGCGGTATTTGCAAAAGCTACTACAGCAATGCTAAGTTCTTTTGCGGCCGGCAAAAGTTCGGTTTCAATCTGCCGATCGGCCAGGGAATAACCAATTTCCAGTGCGCTGATGGGATGAACATCATTAGCTTTACGTAACTGCTCAGCCGTTATTTCTGACACGCCGATATAACGAACTTTACCTTCTTTGATCAGGTCAGCTACCGTGCCGATGATGTCTTCTATAGGTACACTGTCATTCATTCTGCAGGGTTGATACAGGTCAATGGTTTCGATGCCCAATCGGGTCAGGGAATAATTGATGAAATTTTTGATGGCGATTGGCCGCAGGTCTAACCCGAGCCACTGACCATTATGGAAGATCGCGCCGAATTTCACGCTGATAAATGCATCGTCCCTGCGGCCTTTGATGGCCCTGCCCACCAGTATTTCATTGTGTCCTGCACCATAAAAGTCGCCGGTATTTAAAAAATTAATCCCATTATCCAGCGATTGCCGAATGGTGGCGATGCTTTCCGTTTCGTCTGGAGCCGGGCCACCCCATATGGAAGACATGCGCATACAGCCTAAACCTAATTTGGACACGAACGGCCCATTTTTACCCAATTGAATTTTTTCTATGTTTTTCATTGTACAAAAGTCAACCATTTAAGCGCAGCGTGGTTTCTTACACAGCTCAAATAACTTGTCTCTGTGGCTCAATTTTAACACTGATTCATTTTTGGCTTGTACAGTGACATCTTTGGCTCCCGCCGGCGCCGGCAACTTTAGTAAACAACATAGAAATTTTCGGATCTTATTGATGGGCGATGCTAAAACCGGAGGTGGCTTTGTGAGCGGTGCTTAGCCGGAAGAATTCCGCATAGCATTGGTGAATTAGACAAAGCTCAATACCCACCAACCCAGTTATCATCGTCGCTGTTTTGCGGAAGGAATAAAGTAGCTACCCATATCAGCGCCCCGGTTAACAACAAGTCGCGGTGTGGAAGGACCTGCAGATGCTGCGTTACCGCAAACAATCCATCCCATATCAGCAAGCAAATCATTACTGCCACAATTACTCTCCGGAATAAAAATAACTTGTCCCTCATACTATTTCCTCCAGGTTTTTTAAACGGAAAATCTCCCGCGCAATTAGTTTACAGTTAATACCCAGTTCTTCCAGCGAACAGCAAATGCTTTTTATCTTTACAGGCAGTTCGTCAACAGTTTCCATCAGGTCAATATGCAACAGGCAGTTATCCTTATTTTTTTCGTTGCCTTTTAACTTGCTGAATAATTCATAGGCGGGCCAGCGATCATCGCCAAATGAGTATTGGCCGTAATCGACAAAACCTTGTGGTGTTTTTAAACTCAGCAAGATATAAAATTGTGTATTCATAGTATTCTTAAATTCAAAAAGCCCCTGCGAGCAGGGGCCTTGGGTTAAAAATCCAGCGTAATACTTATTTAATCTCGATTTGCCGGCGAACGGCTTTAGCTTCTTCACGTTTAGCAATATCAATGCGAAGGATGCCATCAGTATAGGAAGCGTCTATCTGGCTGTGGTCGGCGGTATCAGGTAATGTGAACGAGCGCACAAAAGAACTATAGCTGTATTCACGCTTGTTATAATTCTTTTGATTGTCTTGTTGTTCAGCAGACTGCTCCACCGAGATGGTTAGCTGGTTGCGTTCCAGGTTTAGTTTGAAATCCTCTTTCTTCAAACCCGGCGCGGCAAATTCTAAGTGATAGCTGTTTTCGCTTTCGCTGATGTTGACGGCAGGAACGCGGGTAATCATGCGGTCATTAAAAAAAGTGTCGTTAAAGATCGACTCGAAAACATCATTAAAGCCTGGCAATAATGAGTTATTGGCGTTTTTGTTGAATTTAACTAAGGTCATGGCCTTTTAATTTAATAAATGAACAATAGAGTTAATTAAACTTAAAAAGCAGTTAACAATCACTATGCCAATAGGTTGATGCTGAAAATTTTGCAGTTTTCCAGTGAAAAAATTTCAGTAATGATGTCAAATTTTCAGGCATTAATAGCCCATCCAAATAACCATCTACAGACAAATTTGCGACAGCTTTCGCCGTTGAAAGTGAAGTAAAAGCTACCGGTACGCCGCCTAAATTGGAGGATATTAATTCTGTGTTTGACGAGATGAAAAAAGGCTGTATAGACGGGCGAACTTGCGTTTTAACAGAAATATTGGCGCGACAATTTCCGCGTTTATACCACGGTTATTAAAGCGCCGCCATCCTGCGGTTTAAGCCAGCCTATTGATTCAAGTGATACTCCATGCTTCAGTATTTCGTTTTCAAATTCCTTAACGGAGCCTTCACTCACTGCAACCAATAAACCTCCACTGGTTTGCGGATCGGCCAAAATATATTTTTGTTCGTCGGTAACAGGGGCAATTTTATGGCCATAACTATTCCAATTGCGCGCGGTACCGCCGGGGAAACAACCCATCTGCAAATAATGAGGCAAAGAAGGAATAACCGGAACTTTGTCGAATTCAATTACTGCCGATAAACCGCTGCCTTCGCACATTTCTGAAAGGTGCCCCAATAAGCCAAACCCGGTTACATCGGTCATTGCCATCACGCTTTTCATCCCGCCGAATATCTCACCTAACTTATTAAGGGTAGTCATGCTTTTTAATGCAATGGCTGCATCATCGGGTAATAATATGCCTCGTTTTTGAGCGGTTGATAAAATGCCAACACCCAATGCTTTGGTCAAATACAAACGACAGCCGGTTGTTGCAGTTGAGTTTTGTTTCAGATTGGTAATATCAACCATGCCATTTACGGCTAATCCAAACACCGGCTCAGGGCAATCAATACTATGTCCGCCCGCTAATGTTATACCGGCTTCCGCACAAATAGCCCTTGATCCCTCTAACACTTTTTGAGCAACTTCGGGTGGCAATTTATCAATGGGCCAGCCCAAAATGGCAATGGCTAACACCGGCTTGCCGCCCATGGCGTAAACATCGCTTATGGCATTGGCAGATGCGATGCGACCAAAATCGTATGCATCATCTACAATCGGCATAAAGAAGTCGGTGGTAGATATTAGGGCGGTGCCGTTGCCTAAGTCCAATACCGCAGCATCGTCGCGTTTATCATTACCTACTAATAACCTGGTATCGGGCACTGCCGCAATAGGACTGTGAAGAATTTTATCAAGAATTGCCGGACTAATTTTACAGCCGCAGCCCGCACCGTGCGAATATTGGGTAAGTTTTATGGGTGTAGTTTCCATTAAGTAAGCGCCTGTTCGGTTACAGGAATAGTATTGGTGAAGTTTAATAACTGTGTTGCCTGGCTGCCGATACTGCCGTCGTCAATATCCAGCGAAAATACCCGAGCCTGATTGCGTTTGGTTAAACCGGCGCGGTAAGTTTTATCGTAGTAAACCAATACCAGCCTTATGAAATCTTCCATTCGGTTTTCTCTTATGGCTGTTATGGCATGTTTTGTTTGCTCAGGACCCAGGCGTTTATGTATGCGTTCGGTACATTCCACCAAAAAATCTTTATCCAGCCTTCCATATTCAGCGGCTAAGGAGGTAATACGGTGATTAACGTCAACTTTAATGTTGATCAGTGGCGCATCTCGCATCTGATACCAAAAAGGATTAGGTACGCTACGTTTGCCAATGGTGATGCTTTCATCTTCCACCCATATTTTAAGTTGAATGTTTAACTTACTTAATTCATGGGCCAAATTATTTTCAAATTGCTCCTGGGTTGGCTGTACCATCTTATTCATGGTACCGTAGGATGAACCCTGGTGCTGGGCCAAATCTTCCAGGTCAATCATTTGTTCGCCCATAGCCTTCAGTTGGTGAAGTATTCTGGTTTTTCCAGAGCCCGTCATCCCGCCCAAAATACGGAGCTGGTATTTATTTTCAAATTGCTGATGCACCCAGTTGCGATACTTTTTATAACCGCCTTGTATCAGGTATACTTCGAAGCCGTATAGATCAAGCGCCCAGGCCATAGCGCCGCTCCGCATGCCGCCGCGCCAGCAATGAACGGCAATTTTTTTGCCGGGTGCTATTTCCAAAGCACGTTTTATAAAGCCTGACCATTTGGGGCCAACCAGATCGAAACCTAATAAGATGGCTTCCTCGCGGCTAACTTGTTTATAAGTAGTTCCCACCTTAATCCGCTCCTCATTACTAAACAAAGGCAAATTAAAAGCACCTGGTATATGACCATGGTCAAATTCGGCGGGAGTACGCACATCAACCAATGGCACAGTATCAGCCAGCAGCAGGAAATTATTAATTGTTATCGACCTGGTCATTACAGAGAGCAAATATACAGTTGTTATATTTTAATAAATTGATTTTATTGATACATGGCTGCAACCTAAATCAAAACCTTGTCGTCTTACCCCGTAAAATCATTAACCGCCATGATCAAAAACTATATAAAAACCGCGTTCAGAGGTCTTTTAAAAAACAAGGCTTTTACTGCAATCAATGTTTTAGGGCTTGCATTGGGTTTGGCTACCTGCCTGCTCATTGTTTTTTATGTATTTGACGAATTAAGTTATGATCGTTTTAACACCAAAGCCGATCGTATTTTTCGCGTAAGCAACGATATTAAATTCGGCGGCGTTCAAACAGCATTTGCCGTAACGCCGGCCCCGGCTGCCGAAGCGCTAAAGAAAGATTTCCCGGAAGTTGAGCAAGCGGTGCGATTTATTAACCGTGGTGGATTCCAGGTTAAAAAAGGCAATCAAAACATCCAGGAATATTCGATGATTTATGCCGACTCAACATTGTTTGACGTTTTCACGCTCCCAATGATTGCCGGCGACCCGAGAACTTCGCTGAAAGAGCCACACTCTGTTGTTATTACCGAGCGTACAGCCATGAAATATTTTAACAACACCAATGTGGTTGGCAAAGTATTAACATTTAATGATACCGCTCTTTTCAAGGTAACCGGTGTTATAAAGGACATTCCGAAACAGTCGCATTTTAACTTCGATTTTTTCATGTCGATGTCGACTATAAAAGATGGCAGGGACAATGCCTGGTTCAGCAATAATTTCAGCACGTATATCCTATTAAAGCCGGGCGCCGATTACAAAAAATTAGAGGCCAAACTACCCGGTTTTTTGCGCAAGGAGGCAGGTCCGCAACTGGAAAGTATATTACACATGACGTTTGACAAATTGGAGCAGGGGGGAAGCCACTTTTGGCTGGGGCTCATGCCGCTTACCAAAATACATTTGTATTCGCACCTGCAATTTGAGATGGACGCCAATGGTGATATAGAATATGTGTATATTTTTTCGGCAATTGCGATATTTATTTTGCTGATAGCCTGTGTAAATTTCATGAATCTTTCTACCGCACGGTCGTCCAACCGGGCTCGCGAGGTTGGGGTGCGCAAGGTATTAGGATCGCCACGCAAGTATTTGATTGCCCAGTTTTTAACCGAATCGATTATTGTAACCCTGGTTGGGGCTATTATCGCCGTTTTTACGGCCTGGGCCATGCTGCCGTTGTTTAATGATATGTCGGGTAAGCAATTGACGGTTACTGCACAAATATTGGGATGGCTTTTGCCTGCCATGTTTATCATCATTATCGTAATTGGCTGCCTGGCCGGTTCATACCCTGCATTTTTCCTTTCCGCATTTCAGCCGATTGACGTACTGAAAGGCAAACTGGCGTCGGGCTTTAAAGGTGGCCGTTTGCGCAGTTTTCTGGTTGTATTTCAGTTTGCCATTTCCATCTTCCTGATAATTGGTACAATTGTTATCTACAATCAGCTAAAGTACATTCAAAATAAAGATTTGGGCTATAACCGCAACCAGGTGTTGGTGGTGCAAAACGTATGGACATTAGGCACCCGCG
Organism: Bacteroidota bacterium; assembly: GCA_013288685.1. Classification (GTDB taxonomy): domain Bacteria; phylum Bacteroidota; class Bacteroidia; order Sphingobacteriales; family Sphingobacteriaceae; genus Mucilaginibacter. The sequence continues at coordinate 12,316 of JABDBM010000037.1, forward strand.
CAAAATCCTTTAAGCAGGAAGTTACCCAATTGGCTGGCGTGCAGAGTGCTACACTCACAGGATCGCTGCCGACAACCGGATACGGCAATAACTCATCCATTTTCAAACAACCCGCTGTAGATGCTAAGAAAGCGATATTATCCGCCGAATGGACAGTAGATTGGGATTATGTGAAAACCATGGGCATGAAAATTATTGCAGGTCGCGATTTTTCGAAAGACATGGCGACCGATTCAACCGGATTGATCATCAATGAAGCAGCCGCAAAACTATTAGCCTTTTCCGATCCTCTTAACCAATTCTTGTACGAGCCACAGGATAATATGGCCAAAACGTTTAAGCAATATCATGTTATCGGGGTAATGAAAGATTTTAATTTCAAATCCTTGCGCGAAAATGTTACGCCTTTAATCTTGTTTTTAGGCGAGGACAGGGGAGCACTGAGTATACGCATTAAATCTGCAAACGCGCCCGCAGTACTGGCACAAGTAAAAAATACCTGGGAAAAAGTATCACCTAACCAACAATTTGGTTACTCGTTTATGGATCAGGATTTTGACGCCATTTACCGCTCTGAGCAGCGCATGGGTAAAATATCGGTTTCGTTTACCTCGCTGGCTATTGTAATAGCTTGTTTGGGTTTATTTGGCCTGGCTGCTTATGCGGCCGAACAGCGAACTAAGGAAATAGGGGTTCGTAAGGTTTTAGGCGCCAATATTTCCAATATTGTGGGGATGCTGTCGAAAGACTTTATAACTCTCGTGTTAATTGCAATTTGCATAGCATCTCCTTTAGCGTGGTGGGCCATGCACTCCTGGTTGCAGGACTTTGCGTATCACCAAAATGTACAATGGTGGGTAGTTGCTGTTGCAGGGTTTTCGGCTATATTGATAGCCTTTGTTACTATTAGCTTTCAATCAGTTAAAGCCGCGCTTACTAATCCGGTAAAGAGTTTAAGAAGTGAGTAGAAGGTTGAAGAAGATTTGTCAACTTTTAAAAAGTTGACAAATCTTTTCTGATTTATATAGCAACGGGCGCCTTAATGGCATCCAATATCCCATCCCACAACTTAACCCGTGCCAGCAATGCTTGTTTAACTGCAACAATAGCTTCCTGCCACTTTGCGTCGTCTTCGCCGCAAAGCTCAGCGGTCATTTGATATGCCAGGTGGGAGTGATGCTCGCCATCAACTTCTATATGCCTTTCCAGGTAATAAACCAGTAAATCGGCTTTGCCCGGAAAAATATCCGCAATCTTTTTTACCATGCTAAAGAAGATTGCCGGTATCAAATCCTCGCGACCAAAAGTAAATACCGCGGCTAAAATATGAGGCTGGTTGCCAGCTATAACTTCGAAGGTGTGTGCCACAAAATCATGAGCAGCAGCGGGGATATCAGCTGTCACCAATGCTTCGTTTATTGTTTTACCAGTGTTGATTTCATTAAACAAGCGGTCAATGGGGTTGGTTTGCGCTTCTGCCTGTTGCATGGCACGCAGATAAAGCTCAAAATGGCTGCAACGATTGCCTTCGTTATCAATATCACTTTCTTCGCCGGTTACAATTTCGTTAATCAAATAACGTGTATTGGCGCTTCCCACCGGCATCCACGGCAACGAAGTACAAGTAAGTTTTTGTTGTAGTGCTTTTAAAAGCGACATAAAATCCCAAACGGCAAAAACATGCTGCTCCATAAAGGCTTGCAGGTCTTCAAGCGTTGTAATGTGTTGATATAATTGATGATTGATCAGTTGCTCTCTGAACGGTGATACTTCTTCTTTTAATCGGGCTATGCGGTGTTCCATTAATTCTTATTTAAAGGGTGCAAAGGTATGAAAAAATCAAAAACCCCCTCGTTGCTTGCGCAACAGAGGGGGCCTAACCATATTAACATTAAACTATCTTTTTAACTTCCAGACGAAGTAATATGCGGATTTATGGCTTAACATCCCACCATAAACGTTTGCCCGGACTGTCATCCCCACCAAACTCTTTAGCTACGGCAGCATCAACCTGCGGTTTTGATGCATTGGTAAACGTTCCTGAATAAGGCATACGTTTTACAAAAGCGCCGTTTGCCACCTTACCCTGGCTATCGTTCTTTTTTATAGGGTACTGGTTGGGGTATCCGGTCCTTCTGAACTCGGCCCAGCCTTCATACCCTTCTGGGAAAATAGCTATCCATTTTTGGGTAATGATGCGTTCTATCTTTCTTTCCAATGGGTCACCATCGTTCCATTTAACGGTGATGGTTGAAAGCGGAGGTGCATCATTGTCATGGTTTTTTGGATCTACATAAGCTGCCGGGGTCGAGGTTGCATCAGCCAGATAAGCATCAACACCGCCTGCGCCATATTCATTAAATGAGGCTTTGACACCGTCTTCGTAAAACGACTGTGCCGAGCCGCCGCCCATATTCCAACCCCTGATCACACCTTCCGACCGCAGAAAATAACTTTCGGCCACACTCATTATTTTTAAAGGTGCGCTGAATGATGTTGCCAGCTTTGAAAAATTGCTGTAAGTACCCGGACTAAGCACTATGCCGGTTCTTATGCCTTCAACCTGGCCGTTAAGGTCCGGATCATCAGCAGGTAAACCCATTTTCGCAATCCTTGGATCTTTTAATCCGTTCAATATCGAACTAACAGGAGCGCCTAAACGCATATCGCCCCATGAAGTTACAATTTCATCAATAGGATTTTCGCCCGAAACATTCATAAAGAAACCGCCGTCGGCACTTTCCAAAACGCCATATTTATTGCTCACTGCCGACTCTGCTTCTGTTTTTGCTTTGGCAGGATCGATATTTGAAATCCGGATAGCCAGGCGCAATTTTAGCGTATTGGCCGTTTTTATCCATTTGGCATAGTCGCCACCAAATTTGCTGTTATCAAACGCTTTAAAACGCAGTTGATCAGCATCGGGTTCCTTGTCTTCAACAGCCGATAATAGGGTAATAGCCTGATCAAGGTCGTTGAAAAATGCAGTATATGCATCCTGTACGCTATCAAAAGGTACATCGGCGGTTGTACCTATTTTGCTGTAAGGAATAGGACCGAAGGTATCTGCGGCCCTGCTGGCGCCAAATACCTTACAAATTAAGGCGATGCCATACAGGTCGGGATATTTGGTATCAAACTTCTTCAATTTCCATTGCAGCCAGGTATTTAGTATGTTTTGCTGCGGAACATCCCAGCAATAGTCAACCCAGTCGCTCACAAAGCTGTAAGTGAAATTGTTAACGTTGCCCAAAAAAACCGAAGGAGTAGTGGTGTATCCTGCATATTCATCCTGACCTAAATCCTGCTGGCCCTGGTAAATATAGTTTACCGGCGATTCGATATTGGTCATCATACCGGGCAATAATATACTTGCTTCTTTACCATCAATAGCTAACGAAGCCTGCGGTAATAATTTCAAATCCTGGTTAAGGCCGTTCATATCCTTCCGGCAGGAAGTAATGAATGACAGCAGTACTACCGCACTAAGCGCGATTGTACTTTTTAAATTTTTAAATTTCTTCATCGTTTTAATAATTAATATTATAGTTAAAGCGTTGTTTTAACACTAAAGCCGATAGTACGGGTAGCTGGCACACCAAAGCCATCAATACCCATAGTATTAGTTGTTGTTGAGATAGCCTGTTCCGGATCGTAAGGCGATTTCTTATAAAAGAAAAACAAGTTGTGTCCGGTTAACGAGATATTTAAATTCTTTAGCGTTTTGCCGATAAGCGGGAAAGTATATCCTAATGCAAACTCCCTTAAACGAATATTTGTAGCGCTGTACATATATTCAGGCACAGCTGCACCATCAGCACCTGCAGATATTGCTGTGTAATAAGCCTGCGCATCAACTTTCTTACCGTTCACCATTACACCGCCCGCGTTACGTGCATCGGCAGTGCGTTGCGAAATCCCTTTGTAATCAAGCCAGGTTTCGGTCATTGAAAATGTTTGTCCGCCAAAACGGCTGTCGATTAAAAACGAAAAGTTAAAATGTTTGTAATTGAAGTTGTTATTAAAACCGGCTAAGAATTTAGGGTTTGGATTACCAACATACCTCAAATCGTCGGACCCGGTGAGAACCGGGATGCCGTTTTCATCAACTTTTATTGATCCATCGGCATTTTTGTCTATAATCCTACCATAGTAGTCGCCAAAAGCGCTGTATTTGCCATCTTTAGGCCTGGTTAACCAGGTTGCAACCAAACGGGTATTATCTGCCGATGAAATTACATAATGGTCGGCAACATACAATGGGGTAAGCGCACGCACCTGGTTGGTGTTATGCGAGAAGTTTAATGCAGTTGTCCATTTTAAATCACCGAAGTTAGCGTTATAGCTAATGGTGCCTTCAAAACCAAAGTTGCGAATCTCACCGCCATTTAGGATAAAGCTTTGCGCGCCCGCGCCCGATGGTGCAGATATGCTGATGATTTGATCACTGGTATGTGCATCGTAATAAGCCAGGTCAACATTTAACTGGTTAAACAAAGTAACCTGCGCACCAAGCTCGAATGTTTTTGTACGTTCAGGTTTAACTTCGGCTATTTTATCGCCCGAAAAATAAGGTAACTGACCGATAGGGTTTGTACCTACAATAGGTTGCAGGTTGTTAAGCGAGTAAGGGGGAAGACTGTTGTTAGCACCCTGACCAGGGGCAGTACCAACGTTGGCATAAGTTGCCCTTAATTTAGCGTACGACAATACATTGTTTGTACCAATAGTGTTTGTTAACACATACGACAAACCAACCGATGGGTAAAAGAACGAATTGGGTGTGGTATAAGCCCATTCGTTACGGCCGGTGGCATTCAGGAACAATGTTTCCTTATAGCCGATAGTGGCAGTGGCCAGTGCAGATTGTGTGATGCCTTTGTACTCGTGCTCATCCGTTGCCAATGGGTGTGTTTGGTCGTAGTTATTGGCCGAGAAATAGTTGGCCAGGCTCAATCCGTATCCATCGGTACTGTGAAGGTCGGTATTGTAATCAAAACTTCTGTCATCGGTTACACCCAACGTAGCGTCAAGCGAGAAATCGTGCCCCACTTTGGTATCGATAGAAAGAAGCAAGTCCGAATATAAGTGCGTGCCATAACCCTGGCCTGTGTAATAAGAACCGTTTATACTCTGTTGCGTACTTTGGGCGACAGGATCGGTAGTGGCATAATTTTCGGATTGGTTGCGATAGTTATAACCGTCTAAGGTTGTACGTGCCTGCAGGTTAATCCATTTGGCAAAATCGTATTTTGCTTTAAATGATGATATATACCGGCTCGAAGAACGCTCATTCAAATCGCGGTACGCAATCCAATACGGGTTTTGATTTGAACTGAACTCATTTTTTTCGTAAGGCCAGTTTTGCGCATAGATACCGCGGGTGGCATCCCATTTTTCGTAATTGTTTTTATCGTAATTGCCAAAGTTGTCATCAGTTGGAAATTGGTATAAGCCAAACATTGGGCTAAAGGTTAAGCCGGCCTTCGGCGGGTTTTCCTGCAGCTGGTAGATATAGTTTACCGAACCATCAACTGTTAGCTTATCATTCAAAAACTTCCCCGATCCCCGTAAGGTAAAATTATGCTTTAACAATGTGTTGTTAGGTACAATACCGGTTGCTTTTGTATTGGCATACGATGCATAAAACAAAGCTTTATCACTACCGCCAGATAGAGAAACACTATTGATGTAAGTTTTGCCGGTATTAAAAAAGTCTTTAACAAAGGCGTTACTTGCACCTGTTGATTTCGCCCCCCACATGTCATCGGCGCCAGGAGTTGAGCGGCCATATTGCGTTTGAGGCGAAGGCAGGCCTGTAGGCGAGTCAAATGAGGTAGACGAACTGAAATCAACCCGGGTAGTGCCGGCTTTGCCTTTTTTGGTTACTATAAGCAATGCACCGTTTGCGGCCGCGCTGCCATAAAGTGCTGCTGCGCTGGCTCCTTTTAACACCTGGATACTTTCAATATCATCAGGATTAAGGTTTGAAAGCGGATCGATGTCTGCACCATCGCCAAGGCCCGACGATGTACCACCGGCACCCTGGCCAATTGGAATACCATCAATTACATAAATAGGTGCGCTGTTGCCGCCTATTGATTTGGCGCCACGCAACTCAATCCGCGATGCACTGCCTGGGCCGCCTGTACCTTTGGTAATCACTAAACCGGCAGCTTTACCGGCAAGTGAGTTCACAAAGTTTGGGTCCTTAGCTTTCTCGAGTTCGGCGCCGCCCACATTTTGAGTGGCATAGGTCAGCGTCTTGGTTTTTTGTTCGAGACCGAGCGCCGTTACTGTAACCGTTTCCAAAAGCTGTGAGTTGTCTTTCAGCGTAATGGATAATTCTGTTTTTCCATTTAATGCTACGGTTTGCGTTGTGAAACCAATGTAGCTAAAAACCAGCGATGAGTTGGCCGAAGCGTTGATGGAGAATTTGCCGTCGAGACTGGTGGTGACACCTTGGGTGGAACCGGCCAATTTAACGCTAACTCCGGGGAGGGGTTGATTGTGATCATCTGTCACAGTACCCTTTACAGTTACATTTTGTGCAGAGGCGTACATTATACAGCCAAGCAAAAACGCAAACAGGGTGTAGAGTTTTTTCATAAAATGTTTAGTTAAAAAATTGTTTAGTGAGTATTGTTTCACCGAACTTACTGCGAAATAATATCGGTAGTATGGCTTTTAACTTTTGGTAGTGGTGATGTAGGGGTGCACCGATAAATTAGCAAGTTGGGCGGTAATTGATAGAAAATGAGGAGTATTGACTGGTGTTAGTTTGGTTTTTGTGCGATATTTGTACCAGTTTGTGCCGGGTATGTTAGGTAACCCTTCATTGCCACTACGTTAAGCGTAGAATTAGTTTGTATTAAATATTTAGCCCTGCAACAGTCGTTTTCGCGTCAGTTATCCGGACGGTTTTTAGTATCTCAACTACTTATGAGCCAGAAAAAGGTTTCACCGCCCCTGCCTGTGGAGCAACCAAAGTGTATACCGGCCGTACGCATCGCTGAATATGGCGTGCTGAAATAAATGTAGGGTGACATCTATCAATAAATATTACTATCCTGCGAAAACCAACACTACATCACCACTACAATAAAGACACTATAAGCGGTGATTATTTAAATTTTGTTGACCTCTGTTAATTTGAGGCCGAATACAATTCCTTTATATAAAATAATTGTTATCTTAAATTTTAATTTAAGGCGTTGCCGAGCAAGAATTGTTGATGAAAAAAAGCAGCTTATTATTTATTATTTGCGTTATTTTAATACGGGCTACCAACGCACAAACACCCATTGGTGTTCCCGCTATAAAAAACTACACACACGACGATTACAAAGCAAGTACCGAGATATGGGATGCCAAACAGGACAAAAACGGCATTCTTTATTTTGCGAATAACGATGGGCTATTAACCTTTGATGGCACCTACTGGAAAATTTATCCCATGCCTAATAAGGGGAATATCAAATCGATATTTATTGATGCTGCGGGAAGGATATACGCAGGTGGACAGGATGAAGTTGGTTACTTTTTTCCGGATGGGTCCGGGGCTTTAAAATTCCATTCGATAAAAAACCTGCTACCCCAAAAGGCACAGCAGTTTGCTGATATCTGGGACATCGTGCCTTATAATAACGAGATATTCTTTCGCACGATTGAATGTATTTTTGAATACGATGGCCGCACGATGAAAACTTTTGATGCACCGGGGGGCTGGCGCGTATTGGCTGCCGCTGGTAATCAATTATTTGCAAGTGATAAGGATTCGGGATTACTAACATTTAAAGAGGGACAATGGCTGCATAGCTGCGATTCGATTCAAGCTGTTAATCTCCACATTACAGGTGTTACCGATTATAGCAATGACACCGTATTAGTTACCACGCAAAGAAAGGGACTGTTTTTTTTAAGCGGACAAAAGCTATTAAAAAAAACGACCGCCATTGATGGCTTTTTAATCAACGACCTGGTAAACCTCACAAAGCAAATCGGGACGGATCGGTATGCTATTGCCGCCACTGCCAAAGGGTTGTTTATTATTGATGGCAGGGGCAATTTGGTGGAACGCTTTTCGGGTGCCGAGGGATTGCAAAATAACGGTATCCATAGCCTGCTGGTTGATCAAGATAAAAACCTTTGGCTGGGGCTGGAAAATGGACTCGACTTTATCAACTACCATACTTCGGTTAAACATATTTACCCCGGTCACGAAAACCAGGGGAAAACTAACGCCGTTTGCGTGTTTAATAACCAGTTGTTTATCGGTACTTCCAACGGACTATTCAGCGTTCCGGTTAAACCGGGACAAAAAGACATGAGCGCCAATATCGGAAGTTTCACCGAAGCAAGCGCTACCCGAGGACAAGTGTGGGGACTAACGGCCATAAACAACAGCCTGTTAATAGCGCATCAGGATGGAGTGCTGGCTTTACAAAATAATCAGGTAAAACCGGTTGCCCTACAACAAGGCGCCTGGGCTTTTAGGGCTATCCCGTCGTCAAATGATATTATTGCCGGTACCTACACCGGGTTGCAGCTGCTGAATTATGCCAATGGCGAGCTAAAATCAAAAGGTAAAATTGACGGTATTTATGAATCGCTCGGCACATTGGCTTTGGACAATCAACAGACGGTTTGGGCATCACACCGCTTTCGCGGGATATACAAAATTGAACTGGCCGCCGGAAAGCAAAAAATTGCCCGATATAAACAATATACTGATAAGGATGGACTGCCATCTAAACTCAATAACCACGTATATTTTATAAAAAACAAAATTGTTGCCGCTACAGAAAAAGGCGTATATGAATATAGTCCCGCCGCGAACAAGTTTATACCGTCCAAATTTTTTGCCCCGGTTTTTGGTGGTAGGGATGTTGAGTTTTTAACAGAAGATAGTTCAGGAAACATCTGGTTCATCAGCAACCAACGGGCAGGGGTTATTGATGTTACCAAGCCATCAGCAAGTTCGCCTTACCATCTGGTTTACTTCCCCGAGCTGGCCGGGCAGATGATAAACGGGTCGGAATATATCTACCCTTACGATAATGAAAACGTTTTTATGGGATCGAACAATGGTGTTTTTCATTTAAACTATAAACACTACGTATCCTCTGAGAATAAATTGAACGTATTGTTAACCTCCGTTAAGGCAATTGCCGAAAAAGACAGTCTGATTTTTGGTGGATATTTTACCAAAGGTGATCAGATAAGCACCGACCAGGATCTGCGGCAAATCACTACGCTTGCAAATCACTGGAATTCATTTCATTTTGAATATTCGTCCACCATGTATGCCCAAAAAGGTAACCAGGAATTTTCATACCGATTACGTGGTTTTGATACACAATGGTCTAACTGGTCAACCAAAACCGAAAAGGATTACACCAATCTTCCTTATGGCTGGTACACCTTCTCCGTAAGGGTCCGTGATAATTTAGGGCACGTATCCCAGCCGGCAAGTTATACGTTTATAGTGAAACCGGCAGCGTATCAAACGGTTTGGGCATACCTGTTTTATTTGGCCGTAGCCGGATTTATTGTTTATTATGTGCGGTATATTCAGCAAAGAAGGCTAAACATTCATCAACGCCGGCACGAAGAAGAGCAACAACGACTAAGTTACCTGCACAGTTTGGAGCTTGACCGTAGCGAAAAAGAAATCATCGCCCTTAAAAATGAGAACCTGGAAACCGAGCTAAATTATAAAAACAAGGAACTGGCCACCACAACCATGCATTTGGTTGACAGGGGGCGGTTGTTACTAAATATCAAAGACGAACTGACCGCTATCACTAAAAAATTAAATATGCCCGATGCTCCTTACCAGTTCCGGAGTGTGTTTAGATTACTAAACGATACAGGAAAGGGTGCCGAAGACTGGGATCAGTTTGCCATCTATTTCGACCAGGTACATAATAATTTTTTGGCCGTAATGAAAACTAAATTCCCCGGCCTAAGCTCTACGGATTTGAAATTGTGCGCTTATCTCCGGTTAAATCTAACCTCGAAAGAAATAGCGCAGTTACTCAACATTTCGTTGAAAGGCGTCGAAATTAGCCGTTACCGGGTGAGGAAAAAGCTCGGCTTATCTACCGATATTAATTTGTATGATTTTTTGATAGAAGTTACGAAAACAGTGTAAAGCAGCAGTAGTTGGTAGCAGTTGGTAATATCGTATTATAAATTGAACCAAACTAACAACTGCTACTTTCCTCTGCCACTTATTACTGTCATTACTCATGCTCAATATCCGGATTTTCCGACCCCGGTTGTTTTTTCTCAACCGGTTTAAACTGCTTCTTAATAAATTCGGGATTGCGGTTGGTTAAAGTAGGATTGCTTGAAAAGAATCCGAAGGGCATTAATTGTAAACCCATGTGATGCACCGACATTATTGGCCATTCTTCGGGCCGTACGATGTGGGTGATGCCCGCTACGTACCACAATACGATGTCATTATTACCTATGTCGCGGTTTTTGGCTGTCCATTCGGGCAGGCCATCATAAACTTTGTTGCTGGCAGGGTATTTTCCGGCGGGATATTCTTCGTCTTCATTATATTGGGTAACCCAAATCTGGTGATTTAAAAAACCTGCTTTTTTACGGAGCAGTGCGCCTTCGGGATATACTGTTTTCGCCTGGGTGCCCGGCATCAGCATATAGCCCACGTGCTGGCCATATTTATTCATCTCAGTATTGTTAACCACGTGCCAGTTGCGACCGCTTAAATAGTTAATGTCGCGTTGCGCTTCCTGCTCTTTTTTAAACATGGTATCATCTACATAAAATGCATTGCCATACGGGTTGTCTTTACCAAGAGGCACTGGCACCGAATTCATTTCCATTACGCTGTTATTTTGCGGGCCATCAATGTCCATATCCAGCCTGAACACAAAAAAATGCTGGTGATTAATAGCTTCCACATGCTTGTGTACCAAAGTGCCGAATGGATGTCCTTTATACGAATAATCAAATTTGTGCGGTTTATCCATTTCATTAACCCTGTGTACACCTTTTACTTCTACTATCCCTGTCAATTCAATATCCACATCAATGGTTCCATCTTCCTTAAACCGCCAGGTAAAGGCATAATCGTAATTCTCTATCATGGTGTAATACTTGATGGCGAGATTCGTCGCCCTGCGCGACACCGTGCCATGACGCCACAATACGCCACCATATTCCTCAAATATTGCTACAGCATTGTCCATTTGATAAGGGGTGCCGTTTTCGCGGTGAAAAATAGCTGGCATATATTCGGCGTTTTCAGGCGCATCGGCACCGGGACTCATCGATTGTGCTATTCCTTGCCCCAAACGGTATTCACCAGCGTCAAAAAAATTGTATGATGCCTGGAAAAGATCGGGCGAGCCATAAGGTACCACCATTTCGGGCATGGAACCGCGGTACAAGATAGAACGTTCTTTGCCATGGTCAACATAACGCACATCGTATATCACCAAACCTTCGCGGTTATCAACGCCGTAGCGCAGCTTCCAATTTTGCCAGGTTATTTCGTGACCGTTAGTTTTAAACGTATGTCCATCGGGTTGACTGATCATCAATGGTTTAAGACCACCGGCAACTTCTTTTATAGAATCTTTGTTAAAATAATCAAGATCGGTTTTATCACTAAAGCTGCCGGTTTCATCAACTATCTTTAAGATTTTTCCCGTGGTGAAATCGGTATAGGCTATTAAGCCTTCAATATCCACATGCGTCTTTTTCCGCCGTGCTATCACTAATTGCTCGCGGTGGCCGATAGGCGCAATGCCCATATCACCAATAAAAATAGCTTTGTGAGTAACGGAGTCGATGGAGATACCGCGTTTCTTTAGGTCGGCAATCCAGGTGGTGTCTTTGCGAACAATGTCGTTAGCAACCGAATCCGCTTCCAAACCCATGCCTATTACATTGGGGATGTTTTTAACTGAGATTATCTTGCCTGCATTTAGATCAATAACCGCTTCGGTAACGCCGTTTTTGGCATAATCATAAAAACTGGCAAATGCCTCCCGCCTGAATGGTGAACCGGGTTTATAAGCTAACACCTCGCTTTTAGGCGGCTCTTTCAGGTTGATGATATTAAAAATATCCTTCCCACTGGTGGTCTTTGTGTCTTTCAGTATCTGTACCACCTTCTTTATCTCGGCAGCAGTTAGCGGGTCGAGCGGGTAGGAGGGGGCGCCTATGTTAAACGAGTCGTCTGTTTTTTGCGTGCAGGCCTGGCCTATACACAATAACAAGATAAAAAAGATGTAAAGTAAAGGTGTTTTGCGCATTTTTATTGGGTTTAAAGAGTGTCATTTGATAGTTTCCTTCTCAAACTTTAGGAAATAACCGGCTCTTTAAATCGCAACGCTATCTTTATTCAATTAAACGTAAAGTTCATTTTACCACAGAGAAACAGAGAAGGCGCCGAGTGCGCTAAGTTTTTTAATAATAGATCTGTTGCTTTGCGATCTCTGTGCATTCTTTGCTTCTCTGTGGTTACATCTTAAACCTACGCTACTTTTTAGTTCCCGCCCACATCAGGGCATCTTCGAACATTCTATTTTGTATATCCGAATCGAAATTTTTGTCGCCATGCCCCATGTTCATGTACAACATTTTATATTTGGTGTTTGTCCACACCACTGGTATATCACCGCTTCTGATCACATCTTTTTTGCCAAGTGGATAATTGCTGGGGTCAAGCGTCACCAATACCTTTATGTCTTTATTGTCGCGGGGGTTAGGTTTCCAACCGTACCATTCGCATATCGGCGCTACGTACGCCTTTGGCAGGCGCATCGTTGCCGGATGGGTGTTATCGTCCACAATCATTTTAGCAGGTAGCGGGGGCCAGTTGTTATCGTAAAAAGTAGCGCCTAAAAAGGCAACAAACCAGGGCCATTTGGTGGTTTTGTCGTTATAGCCAGATACATGAAAGCCCAGCCAGCCGCCACCATTTTCCATAAACTTTTCAAAGGCGGTTCGCTGCACCTGGTTATGCGGAAACTCGTTTAGCCACACCACCACCTGGTAGTTTTTCAACTTGCCATCGTTTAAATCGCCCCAGTTAGAGGTGGTGTCAAATACAAAATGTTTTTCGGCTGCCAATTTTGAATAGAATTTCATGGCCTGCATGGCAAAATCCACGTGATCGGTTTCCACGTCTGTCGAATAAAACGCAAGTACCCTAAATGCAGGTGCTTGGGCACGCGCCATGGAACAGATAGCCAGTAACAATAAAGCACAGAGCGCAATCTTTAATAAAATCTTTTTCATTTGCTCATTGCTTTTTGGAGTGAGACCATCATATCATTTAAATCATCATTAAACCCTTTAAACAAGGCATCGTCCTCGGACGACCAGGGTTTGCCCTGCCGGTAATCCCACCAGCGGTATTCTATTTTTGAATATTCATTAGATATGCCCGGCTCAATTGGTTTTTCATAAACGTCATACACCTTTAGTTCATAAGTGGCATTGTGGATGCTAATATTTACCGCAAACTTCATCCAGTAATAATGCCCATCGCTGCTGGTTGCAATTTTAAAAATGCCGGTACCGTCAATTTCGCCTTTTTTGGTATCGGCTATTGTAATTACTTTATCAGGATAAGGAAAAGCAGCTTCGAACCAATTTAAAGCCCTGTTATAAAGTGTATCTTTTTTTAAACCACGATTAAGGGAGTAAGCGTTATCGAAATACATCTTACCATTTCGCATCTGAAACATTACCTGCGGGTTCTCGCTTTGTGCCATGCTTATTACCGGAAGCAGGGTAAGTATAACGATGAATAATTTTTTAAACATAATGGTCAATTTCCGTTTGGTAAATATCATCACCTATATTTTAAACAAGGAATCAGTAGGCACTACTTTAACACTACACTCCCAGTCTATTTTCCAGCTGCCCAGAAAATAGCATTGCTAAACAATGTTTTATAATCCTTACTCTCAAAAAGTACTGGCGAATGCCCCATAAAAATGTAGATATTACGGGATTTGTAATTGGGATTTGTCCATATCACCGGGTGATCGCCCATTTTAATATCCGAAACAGGTTTGTAGGTCGATTCGTCTACTGAAGCCAATACGTGCACATTTGGCCGCGGGCTTTTGTCATAAGTATAAAACTCTTCTTTTTGAACGATAAATGACCGCGAAACGCCTTTCATTACCGGATGCGCCTTGTCTTCGACATTAACCTTGCCCTTTACGAAAGTACCGATGTAGTTTTTGTACCTAATACCACCCATAAACTGGCTAAACCATTGCCACATTTGGAAACCATCAAATTCGCCAAGTAGGGTAGAGTGATGAAATCCGATCCAGCCGCCCCGGCCTTGCTCAATGTAGTTTTGAAACGCAACGACTGCCTTATCTTTCCAGCCATAAGGCGGATAATCCAATTGAATAAACAGTTGGTACCCCGCTAAAAATGCGGAGTCAATCTTATCAGTATTCTGGATATAATCGATGGTGAAATTGCTGTCGGCAGCCAGCTTATCCAACCATATTTTCGCAGCTTTGGAGTATTCAATGTGATGGCCGCCGTTTTCGTAAAGCGCAATTACTTTGAAACGGGGGGCTTTTTGTGCCCACGCATAACAGAGACTTAAAATAAGCAGACTTAATGTTATTGTTATTTTTTTCATGATACACTTTTGGTGATTTATAGTTAACGCTGCGCTTTTCTGTGGCGCTGTCAGCGGCCTCTGCGGTAAAAATTATCGACCTCTATTTCGAGGCTGCCCACAATATCGCATCCCGCATCAATATCCTGTAACTTGGATTAACCAGCGCTGTTGGTGAATGACCGATGCAGATATAAATCATACGATGAAAATTCTCATTCGTCCAGATGATGGGATGGTCGCCCATGGGTTTGTTTTGTTTATAAGTTGATTCATCGGCTGTAGCCAAAACACGCACATTACCCCGCGGACTTTTATTATACTCGTACCATTCATCCGCCAGCCAGAATTTTGCAGGCAGATTTTTGGTAACCGGGTGATTGTGATCTTCCACCACCACCAAACCATCCTGGAAAGCAGGGTGCGGAGAATAGGTAACACCACCCATTAAGCCTTCAAACCATTGCCAGTAAACCTTTTTTGATTCCGGACCTAAAAATTGTGTCCCGGTGAGTCCGGCGGCGTGTACACCAACCCATCCTTTACCCTGTTCTACGAATTTTTGCAACGCCGCCTGCTGACTGGCCGACATATCAAACGGCGCCAAATGGAACATCACAAATACCTGGTAATTGGCCAGGTTAGCATCATTAATCTTGCTGGTATCATCAGTAAAATCCACGCTGAAATTATTTTAGGAGCCGAGCTGTTCAAAAAATTCTTTACCCACTGAAATGCTTTTCCAATGGTCTTTTGCCTGCGAGGCAACTACCAGTATTTTGAACTTAGTTGCCTGCGCATTAATGCATAACGTGCAAATAATGGTGACGATTAATAGTGGTATCTTTTTCATTTTGGTTGTTTTCTATTATGCGGATATTGACATGGCGTATGGTTGACTCACCCCGTCATCGCTTCGCCCGACACCCCTCTCTACTTCTATAGGGGAAAAACCGTTCGTTTTTCCGGCTCTGAACTTTGAACCATCAACTATGAACGAACCTACTTAACCGGTTCTTTATAAATCCTTCCCATCATGGGGTCATCAAAAATTAGCTTTCGCAATTCTTCCGCATCAATTTGCCCCTGGTGTGCATACACAATTTTACCATCGGGTTCAACCACAAGTGTGTAGGGGAGGGCGCCATCCCATTTGGGGTCCACCGCTTCTATCATTTTGTATTTATCATCGCCCGAGTAAATGTAATTGAGGCCCGATGCTTGCTTACGTTGCAAAAACTGTAGTGCCTTATCTTTTTTGGCAGGATCATCGGCGCTGATGCTTACAAATTCGAGGCCGCGGTCGCGGTAGGTGTGGTTAAGGGTAACCAGGTCACTAAACTCGGCAACGCAGGGGCCGCACCAGGTGGCCCACAGATTTACCAGCCTCAGCTTATCCGTATGGTTTTTAAGCACTTCCTTTATACCGGCAATGCCCAGGGTATCTATTTTTACGGGTTCTTTGGCCCAGTCAATTTGAGCTTTGTCAATCCATACGCTTTTTTCGGCCCATTTTATGGAGCAGCCAAAGGTTTTGGTTACCGGAACTGCAATTTCTTTTCCGTTCAATACGGCTTCAATAGCGTTAATGGCATCGGTTGAATGGGGTATTTTTGCCGGATTTTCCATATCGTCAATCCGGCCGTTATAGCGCAGTTTTCTGTCCTTATCAAAAATGAAAATATGAGGCGTAGCTACGGGGCCGTATTTGTTGGCTGTAACTTCCGTTTCCCCGTCATACAGGTATGGAAAATTGTAATGCGCGTTTTTGGCGCGGATTTTCATTTCATCAAACGAATCGCCTAAATCGCTGTACCCTAACTCATCCAGCCTGAGACCGGCAGGGTTGTTGGGGTTAATAGCCACTACTGCAACCCCTTTGCCTGCGTAATCGCTGGTCATTTTTATAAGGCGGTTTTCATAAGCCTGCGATGTAGGGCAGTGGTTACATATAAACACAATGACCAGCACCTTTGCATCCTTAAACGATGCGAGCGTATAGGTTTTGCCGTCGATACCTGGCAAGCGGAAATCCGGTGCCTGCTCGCCTATCTCCAACGTTTTATGATCGAAAGAATGGGCGTTTTGCCCCGTAGCAAACAGTGCCGATGCTAAAATGAGATTCAGACAGATGATGAGCTTTTTCATGGTCGTTTTTTATTGGAGCCAACAATCAAGAGTCAAAAATCAGGACAAAACATTTTATTAATTTGTACTGGCATGGAAACATTTGATTATCGTTTTTTCTTTATCTCAAAAATTTTCTTCTTGTATCTTGATTCTTGCCTCTTGGTTCTTGAGTCTAACGCAACGCCACCGCCAGTAAATACCATGCAGTATGCGGCAGCCATTGTTCGGCCCAGCGCCAGTCGGCATCCTTACCGGTTTGGCTGTAGGGCAGGTTAAAATCAATGTCATCCTCATTATCAAAACCAGATGTAATGCCATTTACGATGCCACCCGGCGCATTGGTATATTCAAAGGTGCCAAAAAAGCCGTAGGCTGGGTTATTGTGCCCGGTGCCCTGCAACATACTGGCATCAAATGGGTTCAGTCCTAATATCCAGTTCAATTGATCAAGCGCAAAGCTGTTTAATTGATCGTGGAAGGATTTATCGTCAGCGAATAAATTAGCAGCCATTTTTGCAGCTGCGGCCACCGATGCTAAACGGGCATCTTCTCCCTGCCACCACGGTGAGGCATCGCTGCCATGAGGAAAAAAAAACGAGCTGCGACGCTTACCCAAAGTATCCTGCACCAATTGACGGCTGTATCCAAACGGATTATTTACTTCGCGGGTTATTGATAATTCAAATTCCATTGAAGCCTTCACTGCTGTTTTTATCCGTACCTGCATTTCGGGCGACGCCAATGGATAGTAATACAACAAACTTACTACAGGCAACCCTGCATCGGCAGGGTGAAAAAATGGACGATCCAAACTGTCTGCGCGCCAGTAATTCTTATAATTTTCCCAGGTAGTTAGTCTTTTGAACAAATTGTTGGCCCTCTTATCAGCCGCAGCTTGATAAATTGGCTTTTGGGTCACTTTAAATAATTCGGTAGCAGCGCTCAGGGCACAATAGTCATCCAGAATATTTTCCTTACCATCAAAATCCATTAAAGTATTCTCTTTCTCTAAAAAGGCAAACGCATTTTCTGCAGCTTTCAAATAATCTGCATTACTGTAATCGCCGCTAACCGGGTAGGCCGATGCCATGGCCAGGGAGGCTATCGCAATCCCTGCGCCCGAGCGATAGCTTGCTTCATAGCTGCGCCAGCTTTTGCCACTGGTAGTTTTGCTGAAGGCCTGATCTTTGGTTTGTTTAATGCGGTAACTGCCCTCGTCAGCCTGGATAACGCGGTCCTTTGGCAATTTACCCGGCCCCGGGGCGCTCACCGAGCGATAAAAGGAGCCGTTTTTTGCCTGCATTCTTACCAAATAATCGGCACCGTACAAGGCTTCATCTAATATCCGGCGGTCAATCTGGTGGAAATCGGTTCCTGGCCTCGCCGATAAAAGTTCGTAGGTTTTAAATAGACTCCAATCCGTTAAAGAAACTTGCTGCGGGTTGAAATAGTTGGAGAATGATAAATGAGAGAGGTGTTTGCCATAGTCGCCGGTGGCATCGTACCATCCACCATGGGCATCAATGGTATCGGTAGTTTTGCCGGATAATAACAGATGTCGATCAGCCTTATCGATTAAGCCGGCGCTTCGCTGTCCTTTAAAATAATAAACGACATCTGAAATGGTGTTTTTCTCTATTACATTTTTCCCGATGACGAAAGGATAAGATGATGCTAAACCATTGGATAAGCTGATTTGAAGCTTATAAGTTCCCGGTTTGGTAAATTCGCTAAAATCTGCCGTCCAGAATTGAAAATTTTTCCATTTGCTAACGGGGCCGCTAAAAACAGCCTTCCCTGTAAAAGCTATTTGGCCGCTGCCTGCGTCAACTAAACTAAACGAATTAATATTAAGTTTACCCTCAGCCTCAATTACCGCATGTTTAGCGCCATCAAACTCATAGCCCACATGGTTGGTTAATACTTTAACAGCTTGTGCATCGGCAAAAAAAGGAAAAGCAATTATCAGTAACAGTGTCCATTTCCTTTTTAGTAAAAACATAAATTTTGAATTTTAGTGGTTTGCAGTGTTCGTACCGCCAAAACTAACAGATTACGTTTTACAAGTGGTTTTTTGCACCCCTACATTAG
>JABDBM010000037.1:31184-36046 GCA_013288685.1 Bacteroidota bacterium
GCCAAACTTTATTTAAATACTATTTTTAAGCCACTACAATAACACTACTGTAAATAAAACCTGTGTTTTAAGCTTAAAATTAAACACTTATCGTGTATTGAACAATTGGTTGATTGTAAATTTAAAATAAAGCATCCGGATTAAAAAATTACAGTAGTGTTATTGTAGTGGCTTAAAAATAGTATTTAAATAAAGTTTGGCGGATAATTGCAGAACGTAAAAATTCATATATTGGATGACCAATTTATAACACTTGATGGAGAACAGTGATCGCAAAAGAAAATACCTGATAGCAACACACGGCACTTTCGCAGCCGGCATAAAATCGTCCCTTGATATTATTACAGGCGTAATGGATAATGTATGGCTAATACAGGGATATGTTGATGAAAACGTTTCTGTTGAAACTGAGATAATGAAAATAGCAGAACAACTAAATGAAGAGGACGAGTTGATTGTGTTTTCGGACATTTTGGGCGGCAGTATCACCAACCAGTTGCTGCAACACTTGCTAAAACCGAACGTTCATGTGGTGTCGGGCTTTAATTTACCACTGGTGATAGATATTATATTGGCCGATGCAGCCACCCCGGTTGATCAGGTAATTGACCAGGCCATTGAAAACGCAAAGGAACAAATGGTGTATGTAAATAAATTATTGGCCGCTCAAAACGCTACTGAGGAGAATGATTAAGCTAACCCGGATTGATGACAGGCTGGTACACGGACAGGTTGCCTTAACATGGACACCCGCTTTGGGTGCGGATTGTCTTTTAATTGCCAACGATAAAGTTGCCAAGGATGAGTTTATGAAAATGACCCTCGGGCTGGCAAAGCCTGCCGGGGCCAAACTCCTGATAAAATCATTAACGGACGCCGCTACTTTTTTAAACGACGAGCGTAGCAGGAACATGAAAGTACTGCTGCTCATCAACAGCGTAAAAGATGCCTGCGAAATGGCAGGTTTGGTACCCGAGATTAATTCGATAAACTTTGGCGGATTGCGGTTAAAGGATGATGCCAAACTGATTTCGAAAGCGGTGGCGCTTGACGAAAACGATGTGAAAATAATAAGAGATTTATTACAAAAAGGTATTGAACTGGAAATAAGGCAGGTACCAACCGATAGCAAACAATTGGTTGAGGGTCTTATATGACACTTTACGGGAAAAAGGTAATAGCATAAATTTAAACTTTTAAACAGACTTTTTATTAGGTGTCAATCTCATTCATTTTTATCGCGTTAATAGCGGTATTTGGTCACTCGGAAGATTTTTTGGGAACCACTTTATTGAGCCGTCCGCTCGTGCTTGGCCCTTTGGTGGGTTTGGCTCTTGGCGATTTGAGCCAGGGTGTTATTATTGGCGCCACACTCGAGCTGATATTTATGGGTAACATAAAGGTGGGAGCAGCTATTCCTCCCGATGTGGTTACCGGTGGTGTGCTGGGGACAGCTTTTGCCATTATTTCGGGCAAGGGCCCGGCCATAGCACTGGCTATTGCCGTACCTGTTTCTATTTTGGCCGAAATGATGATCAGCGGGCTTTTTGTTTTGCGGGCCATGCTGAACAAAAAATTCAACCAATATGCCGAAGAAGGCGATTATCGAAAAATTCAGCGGCTCCACATTATATCAGGATTGTTAAGGCCACTTTTAATGGGGGTTATTGTTTTGCTGGCCATGCAATTTGGAGCAGGCACCATGAAAAGCTTTTTAGATATGATACCCCAATGGGTGCAATCGGGCTCGCAGGTGGCGGGTAATATGCTGCCGGCCCTTGGTTTTGCACTTTTAATGAGCCTGATGTTCAATACCAAAGTCGCACCGTATTTTTTCCTTGGCTTTATGCTGGCTGCCTATTTGAAGCTGCCGGTTATTGCAATTGGCGGATTGGGGGTAATTATAGCGCTTATAGTAACCCAGGTTGCGCCAAAAAAGCAAAATGAAGATGATGATTTTGCGCAGGATGATGAGCCTGAACAAAAAGTACTTCATCACAAGCTCAATTCGCGCGACATCAGGAATTTGTTTTTACGATCAATGGCATTAGAGGCTAATTTCAACTTCGAAACCTGGCAGAATACCGGCTTTGCATTTACCATTATCCCGGTTTTAAAGAAGCTGTATACCACTAAACAAACCATGGCCGCCGCGCTAAAAAGACATTTGCAGTTTTTTAATACCAGTCCGTACGGCTCAACGCTGGTCATAGGAATTACTGCGGCTATGGAGGAACAAAACAGTTTAGACGCCTGTTTTGATGCAGAATCCATCAATTCCGTTAAGCTGGGACTGATGGGACCGTTGGCAGGGGTCTTTGATTCTTTGTTCTGGGGTACTTTTAAAGTCATTGCTGCAGGAGTAGGCACATCACTGGCCCTCAAAGGAAACGTAATGGGGCCTGTGCTTTTTATATTGATTTTTAACGTGCCGCACTTACTGCTGCGGTATAACCTTACTTTTATTGGTTATAATGCAGGTACCAAATTTTTGCAAAACCTTGCCAAAAACAACGTAATGGACAGGCTGACCCAGGGTGCATCTATTTTAGGACTGATGGTGGTTGGCGCTATGCCCGCTACGCTTATTTCAATCACCACGCCGCTCACTATCGGGTCTGTAAAATCAGCTATAACGTTGCAGGGGATATTGGATCAGTTGGTTCCGGCAGCTATACCGCTTGCCCTAACTTTTTTGGTGTATTATTTTGTAAAGAAGAATACTAAAACCACTTATTTGCTGCTGGGACTGCTTGTTTTGGGATTTGTAGGAAGTATGCTGCATATTTTTGCATAATTTAAGGTATGATGAAGGGAATTGGCGTTTCACCGGGAATTTCAATAGGCAGGGCTTTTGTGATCAGTAAGGCTGCCACGACCTTTTCTGGTGTCCAATTAACAACCAACGAAGATATTGCTGCCGGGATCAGCAAGTTTGAGGCGGCAGTTGTTTCAGCATCAGCCGAAATTGAAGCCATCAAAATGGATCTGAATTTAACTTTGTCTGCTGATGAGTTAAACATTCTCGAAATACAGGTTGAATTGATAAACGATCCGCAGATTAAAGATGATGTTGTTGAAAAAATAGAGACTGATAAAAAGACTCCCGGTGATGCTCTTTTGGAAGTAATTGCAAATCTCGTCACCGTTTTTGAGGAGATGGATGATGAATATATGAGTGCCCGCTCTGCTGATATAAGAGATGCAGGTGCCCGCATTCTCAAATACCTTCAAAATATACCACCACCAGTGATCCCTACGTTTAATGGGGATGTGATCATTATTGCCGATGACATCAGCCCATCAGAAACCATGACGATGGATTTGCAGCACGTGCGTGGCTTTGCAACCCGAGCCGGCAGCAAAACATCGCACACCGCTATTATCGCAAAAGCAAAGGGTATTCCAGCTGTTGTAGCTTGCGGGGATGATGTAATGATGGCTGTAGAAGGAGACTTGATTGTTTTGGATGGTGCGACCGGGTTCATACATATTAATCCGGACGAGAGTGCCCTAAACGATTATAAATTAAAACGGGACGCTTTAGCCAGTGAAACAGAAAAGTTAAAAGGATTAAAGGACGTTCCTTCCATCACAACCGACGGAGTGTCCGTACATCTGGAAGTTAATATTTCCGGCATCGACGATATGTTGTTGGGCTTTGAAAATGGGGGAGAAGGTGTAGGACTTTTGCGAACCGAGTTGTTGTTTATGAACAGAGATTCATTCCCAACAGAAGATGAACAGTTTGAATTTTATAAAAGCATAGCACTGCAATCCAAAAACAATCCGGTAATTGTGCGGACGATTGATATTGGCGGGGATAAGCAGCTATCCTACTTTAATATCGACGCTGAACTAAATCCATTTTTGGGCTACCGTGCCATCAGGATTTGTTTAGACCGGCCGGAAATTTTCATCACCCAATTAAAAGCCATATTAAGGGCAAGTGTTTTTGGCAAATTAAAAATTATGTTCCCGATGATTGCCAATGTGCAGGAAATAAGGGCTGCCAAAAAATTACTTGAGCAAGCAAAATATGAATTAACGATTCAAAATATCTCTTTTAATGCGAATATTAAAGTGGGTATAATGATAGAAATACCTTCAGCCGCAGTCACTGCCGATATATTGGCAAAAGAAGTGGACTTTTTCAGCATCGGTACCAATGACCTTTGTCAGTATACTTTGGCAGTGGACAGGATGAACGAGAAGATATCGCATTTGTATGATACCTATAATCCCGGTGTGCTGAGGTTGATCGGCAACGTCATTGAACAAGGGGCTAAGAACAACATCCCGGTTGGTATGTGTGGCGAAGTGGCCGGAGATCCTTTGGCCACGCTATTATTATTAGGTATGGGATTAAAGGAATTTTCGATGGGGCCGGCAGCTATACCCGTAATAAAAAAAATCATCATCAGCAATAGCGAAACAAAAGCGAAACAGGTTTTTTCGACGGTGATGCAAATGGATAATTCGACAGATATATTAGCCTATTTAAGGCAGGTTACAACATGATAACAAAGGACTACACAATTTTAGCCGCGCAGGGCTTGCACGCCCGGCCGGCGACCGCATTAATAAGGCTGGTAAAAAACTTTAAATCAGCCGTTATCCTGCAGAAAGGCAGTAAAATGGTTAAGCTAAACAGTATGCTGAATATATTATCCATGGCCATTAAAGGCGGCGAAACTGTTACCATTATAATAGAAGGCGAAGATGAACAAGAGGCGGCTATAGCAATTGACCTATTTTTTACAGAACAAGCAAAGGAATTATGAAAATTACCATCACCAAGAACGAACAGGAATTTAATGTCACTGCCGCCTGGCGCATTATTGCCCAAATGCTGGAAAAAC
>JABDBM010000038.1 GCA_013288685.1 Bacteroidota bacterium
GCGTCTGCTCCTGATTGCCGTATAATTCTCTTTCCTTACTGTTGATGGCATCTAAGCCCGGGGCGTCATCTTCGTTGTAGGTTTCTTTGTAGATTTCTTTTTTTGACTTCATTGGATGGTTTAAATTATTTAAAATTACATATTCTTCTCTTTATTACATGATAAAACCACGCGCGCTATATTTCATCCTGATTATCACTACTATAATTATCGGTATTCTCTCGCGGCATATCCCCGGGATTCCATTATTTATCGGCGATATACTTTGGGGCCTGATGGTTTATTTTATCATGCGATTTCTGTTTATCCGCAAAACTATCAAATGGGCTATTGTAGCAAGTTTATTGTTTAGCTATTGCATTGAATTTAGCCAGCTATACCAGGCCCCCTGGATTAACAATATCAGGCACACCGTTTTAGGCGGGCTAATTTTGGGCGAAACGTTTTTATGGGGCGATATGCTGAGTTATACCATTGGTATTGCGATTGGGGTTTGGGCAGAGAAAATTGTTGGGAGATTGAACACTCAAAGTAGCTGATACGACTGATGAATCATTTTAAACAGCTGTGGTGTAATTTCAGCTACAGTCTTGAGCCGCACGTTGTTGGCATATTTTCCCGAATAGAGGGTGCTGTTGACTATCGGGAATCCGGTTTGGGCAGTTAACGAATAAAACTTTACGTCGAGCACCTTCTGCATGGGGCGAACAACCAGGAATGTTTTGCGGCGAACAAATACAATACAATTAGGTGAGGTGCTTACGAATACATCATTCCAATCGGCCACTTCGGCCAGCAACTTGTCAAAAACTAAAACCAGGTCGGCGGACCGGCCCTTAAACAAACTATCGACGCTCACCCTTGCGCAATAATGCGTTTGGTTTTCTTTTGCCAGTTCTCTTTCGCATTTGGGGCAAACCCAACTCATATTGTTAAATTTTTCATGTTGACCGGGTGTTTAAATAACGTTTTTCCGGTTGCCTTAAAAATAAGCAAAATGTCATGTAAAAATTCGATGATTTACATTTTGATTTATGAAATTATTGTTTAAAATTTGATATAACCTTTTGATTTTCACCTATTAGCTATTCCTGTTGAAAACCTATTGATTATCCGGAATTGGGTTGGGGCAATTTTCTTCAATTATCACCAATGTTCTTCGCTGCATTAAAACTGCTCCATGAAGTTAAAAATATATAATTAATGGTTTAACGCTTATCTGTATAAAAAAATGAAAACAAAATTAACTTTTATCGTATGCGTACTCGCCGGTACAATAGCTGTTTCTACAGAGTGCAAAGCACAATCAGAGTTGTCGCCAAACGCCAGGCATGTGCTCGATTCATTGAAAATAACCGATGCCGATGAAATTCAAATTTGCACGTTATATGATGATGCTGTAAGTGAATATTTAACAGAACTGAAGCAATATACTACCACTAATACCAAGCCAACCGATGCCCAAACGGCCGAAATAAATAAAAAATTTCAGCAACGGCAAAAAGAAATACAACCCCAAATTGAAAGCTTCAAAAAAAAGGTAGCAGCAAACTATCAGCAGCTAATGACCTTTGTTCAATTTTGCAGCTATGAATCCATGAGGGTGGTAGGCGGTGTTTCACAATATCAACCGGGCTTGTACAAAAACTACCCGGTACCGGCCAATCATTAAAAAATTGCAGTAATTTAAAAGTAGCTCCCGCTGATTTTTTAATTGCTATTTGAAGTCAGCTGGCATACACGGGTACTTTCCGGACCAGTGTATGCCTCAACTTATCAGTTTCAAAAAAGGTGCCCCTATTATTTAAATCCCAGACTTAAGGAAACCACATTGGATACTAAGTTAGTGTTTTGCGCATAATGCCCGTACCTTATTTCAAGCTCGTGCAGGTTTTGCCAGCCCAACACGCCCTTTGGTGGTGCTATTCTGAAACCTACGCCAAAAAACTGGCTGTTAAACTTTGCATATTCATAATTGCTGGTATAAAATTCATCCGAAGCACTATGTCCCTCGTAAGGTGAAAAATACCGGGCTGCCGATTGGGTATAATACCGGTAAAAAGGCGAGACGGAAAAGAAAGGTGTAACCTTATAAACCACTTCCAGGTTCGCTGTGTTGGCGCGGGTTCCCCAATTATCGGCATAGTAACGGTAATAGGACCGCAGAATAATATTGTCGCCCAGGAAATAGTTAGCTCTGAAACCTATAGGGATTTTAAAACGGGACGATGGTAATTTTTCAATCGTGTCTTTTCCGTTCGAAAAATACACGCGGTGAAAAGGCAAACTTAAATAGCCGTTTTGCGCCACCAAATCGGCCAGGAACATTACCTGTAACCTGGAGTTCACAATCTGCGAATAACCAAACGAGGCCGAATAGGTGTCCCTCGGCTTGGTAGGAAGACTGGGTTTTGATATGCTCCCTCCGTTGCTTAACACCAGATTGCCACTGGCAGTGGTAATGTAAGTTGTCCCGGTAGACACGGGCGTAATAGCCGGTATAAACTCAGACGGATAAATGAGCGTTACGTGATCGAGGTATGCTTGCGCTTTAAAGCTGAACTCACCGTTTTTATCGGCGGTCTTCTTTGAAAAGTGGACGTCGGCTCCTAACGACTTATAATTATATTCGCCCGAATAATAAACGCCAATGCCAAAGGTGTTCCCGGTTTTATTGTTTTCAGCGGTCCAGTCAAATGATGGATAAAGCCTTGTACCACCCTGTTTGCCCAGCCCGGTTGTAGTTACAAATGCCGATGATGCCGAGCTATGATGATCAAAACCCAGGCCTAACGAAAGGGTATTTTTATTCCCATTGTCGCCAATCCAAAACAGCTTTATATCCAATCCATTAGAAACATCAGTAACCTTTTCGGTGCCAATACCACCTGTTATGGCCGAATGGTCGCCGTGCTGCCAGTAATAGCTGGAGACCAGGTTTATTTCATCCAGTCTTAACCTTCTCGGGTTAACATCCTGCCCCGTGTCCGGATCTATTTTAATAGGTTCATATAAGGTAAACGGGTTAGCGTTATGGCTTGTATCTTCTTTGATTTTTTGGGCATAAACACTAACGCGGCACAACAGCGCAAATCCAAAGAACGATAAGAAAACTTTTTTCATGTGGGGTAAGGGGGGTTATGTAATATCCAGCCATTGAAATGTAACAGCAATCTTACCGGGAGAATCTGAAGACAGGCTGAAGTTGTGGACCGATCAAGATATGAAGGGCCTTATTTAACATTTATTAACTATTAAAGATTTAATTTGCCCTGTCCTAAAAGCCCTATTGCATCCATCACATTTATAATTAACTTAGCTACAGTTATTTATCAATTTAAACCAAAAAAATCATGAGAAAATTTATTGGCCGGGCTGCCGTACTTTGTGCTGGCCTGGCATTATTTATTGGATGCAGTCACTCGGGTACCGTGAAATTAACCGATGGGAGTTCAAGCCCTGCCGCATTTGATAGTGTTGCCGTAAAAAAGGTAATTGATTCGGTAAATCAAAGCTTTGCACAATATCTCGCCAAAGGCGATTCTGTGGCGCTTGCTAACTGCTACAGTACAGACGCTAAGTTTATGGGGGCGAACATGCCGGCAGTAGTGGGCCGAAAGAACATACAAACGTTATTTTCGGGCTTTATAAAAGGAGGCGTAACTAAAATAGCCATAACCAGCACCGGCGTATGGGGCAGCGAAAATGGGGCAGCCGAAGAGGGTACCTATACCCTTGCCACCAAAGACGGGCACCAGGTTGACAAAGGAAAATATATAGTGCTTTGGAAAAAGGAAGACGGCCAATGGAAATTATTCCGGGATTGCGGTAATTCAGATTTGCCGCTGCCTGCAGCCAAATAACCAGGGTATCCGGAGTTGCGAAGTTGCAGGCATCGGAAGCACTACTTCGCAACTTCTAAAAAACAATAGTAAATGTTGTACCCACGTTGGGTTCGCTTTCAACTGAAATACGGCCGCCAAAAGTTTCAATTTGAGTTTTGGTCATAAACAGTCCCACACCTTTGCTATCAAACCCTTTATGGAAGGTAGCATTTAATCCAAACAGCTTTTTCCGGTGAAGTTGTAAATCAATGCCCAGTCCGTTATCGCTAAAAGTGAGGATCACATTACCATCTTTCTTATCGGCAGTGATGGTTACTTGAGGCCGAACACCGGGCTTACTGTACTTTAGCGAGTTACTGACCATATTGTAAAATATACTTTCGAGATACATTTTCGGGAATTTCATCTCGTCAATCTTAAAATCTGTAGTAATTACAGCGTTTTTAGCAATAATCTGCCCTTTTAACATCCGTTCAACGGCTTCTACCATTTTATGCAGGTTACAATCGTCAAAAGCAATATTATAGTTTGTTCGTACTTCCAGCACTTTCATCAACTCGTTCAAAGTATCAATCAATGTGGTACTCGATTGTTTTAACAAGGGCATCAGTTCGGCCTTCTCTAACTCATCGCCCGATTCTGCAATCATATTTAACATCAAATCAATACTGCCGGCAGGGCCGCGCAGGTTATGTGCCACAATGCGGTTAAAATCTTCAAACTGGCTTATGCGGTTTTCCAGGTCGAGCGCTCTTTTGTATTCGTCAATATCACTGCCCGATCCAAACCATTTTACTATTTGGCCTGATTCACTCTTCATCGGGATAGCCCGCACCAGGTGCCATTTATAAACACCATCGGCGGCCCTTTTAAAACGGAGTTCAGCCTGGTATGAATCTCTTGAATTTACTGACCGCTCCCACTCTTTTAAATCTACCTGTACGTCATCGGGGTGCAGCACGGTTGCCCAACCCTGGCTCATTGTTTCCTCCAGCGTAAGCCCGGTATAATCAAACCAATATTTATTATAATGATCCGGACGGCCGTCGGGCTTTGATGTCCAAACTATTTGCGGGATCGAATCGGCAAGAAATTTAAACTCCTGTATCTTTTCTATGGTTCGATCCTGCTTTTCAATCAATTCTATTTGCTCAACCATTACATCATTCAACCGCTCCTGGGTTTCTAACGATCGGCGCAGGGCCATTTGCGCCAGCTTATAATTGTTAATATCCTGAAAAGTGCCGAACAGCCGCTTACACACACCATGCTCAAACTCCGCATTGCCAATTGCGCTTACCCAAATATCTTCGCCTGCGGCATTGGTTATTTGCACTTCAAGATCCCATTTTCCGCCGTGTGCAATGGCTTGTTTAATTCCGGATATCAGCTTTTCACGGCTTTCCCCTTCCTTGTAAAAAAGCATAGCAGTATCCAGGTTCGGTTCAAAATCAGGCGGAACACCGTGTATCTCCTTTGTTACCGAAGTCCAAAACAATTTTCTACTCCGCACATCTAATTCCCATCCCCCTACGCGCGCAACCTGGTTGGTTTCTTCCAGCATGTGGGTTGTGCGCTTTAATTCTTTCTCCAAATTATGGCGGTCGGTTATGTCTGTCCCATTAACTATTACATAAAGTCCCAGGTCCGGGCTATTTTCTAACACGCTATTGTAAAGCCACATCCTTACCGACCCATCTTTTTGAACGGTTGAGGTTTGTCCTTTTAAAATGCCTTCGTTTTTTATATTGTTAAGATAGGCGTCAATGTTCTTCCTGCGGTCGGCCGGCACAATATGGTACAACGTCATGGTCAAAATTTCCTCCCTGGTATATCCCAAAATAAAAGCCCCCGCATCGTTTACCGACAAAAAATTGCCGTTCATGTCGTGAGTATACATCAAACCCAGCGAGTGCTCAAAAAACACCCTGAATCTTTCTTCGCTGGCTGTAAGCAACTGTTCTTTCAGTTTCAGGTCGGATACGTCGCGGCCAATACCAAAGATATTCCCGGTTTCTTTTTCAGGCGTCGAGGTCCATTCTATTATTTTATAACTACCATCGCTACATTTAAAGCGTTGTAAAAAATTGCTGGTTTCGTGGCCGCCGCCTGCAATTTTAACTAACTCTTGCGCGGTGCTTTCAATATCATCAGGATGATAAAACTCAAACGACGATGTGTTTAACAGGTGTTCTTTACTCCATCCAAAAGTTTTGGTAAATGCGGGATTTATTTTTTTAAAATAACCGTCGAGACCGCCAATAAACACGAGATCGTTTGATAGTTTAAATAGCTTTTCGAAGCTGCGCAACTCTTCTCTCAACCGGCGGTCAACTATTAACGAAATTACTTCTTCGGCAAGTAGTTCCAGTGATCGTTTTTGTTTGGGACTCAACTTTTTTGGAATCCGGTCAACTACACATAACGAGCCCAGGGCGTATCCTTCCGGGTCAACTAATGGATAGCCCGCATAAAAACGGACGTGATAATCGCCGGTGACCAGCATGTTGTCTTTAAAACGATCATCGCGGGTGGCATCTGATACCTCAAAAAAGGCATCATCCATTATGGTATAATTACAAAAAGCCAAATCTCTTGGCGTTTCGCTCGCACTAATTCCTACCGACGACTTAAACCACTGCCGGTGTTCGTCGATGAGCGTAACAAGCGAGATAGGCACATCACAAATTAGCGACGCGAGTTCGGTAATGCGGTCAAAATCGTACTCCTTTAATGAATCTAATATTTCATAGTTCCGAAGTGCTCTTAGCCGGTCTTGTTCGTTATGTGGTATCGGACGTATTTTCACTTATTTAACAGCAAGGTAATTCAAACTAAAAAAATGGCAGTAGTTTTAGTTTGGCGATAGCCAAGAATACGTAAATATGGCGATTTAAATTTCAGTTAATGAAAAAGACAGCGTAAAAATCGCACATATAACCATAACTGAACAAGCCACCCAACAATTATTTCGTTTCTTTCTCCGCACGTCTCATCCGTCTTTCCGCCCGGCGCTCTATCCTTATTTGTTTTTTCTTTTTTCGCTCTTCCTTTTTTAGCGCCTGTTGCTTTACCAATTCGGCGGTTGCATCCTGCGTTTTTTTATCCAAACCTGCACAAGGTTTTATACCTGTTAGCAGGGTTTGCCACATAAACTTAAAAAATGGCGTCTCGGCGGTGCGTATGTAATCCACATTAAATGAACGGGGACGCTCGCCCGGTTTGTCGGGGTTATTATGTTTAATAATAAACAGGTTGGCATAAAGTGAAGCTATTGTCCGCTTTTTCAAAGCATCCAAAACAGTGTCGGCCTTTAATATGTTTATTTTAAGGTTATTATACAATACCTGCACGTTTCCTGTAGCCTTTTGGCGGTTGGCGGTAATATTAAATGTCATTTGTTTTAATGTGCCGGTCACTATTTTCACCATGGCAAAAGGTTTAATAGCCGGGTTGGCCGCCTGCAGGTTCATTGGACCCAGTACTCCTTTATAGGTAAAACTATGGTTATCGTCAAGTAAACTAAATAGGAAACTGGCATCCAGTTTACCGCGGTTCATAAAATAGCTGGTAAACTGAACTGAGCAGCTGCTGTTTTTTTGCAGGGCCGTTTTGCTGGTAGTAATATTTAACGCCTGTGCACTGGTATTATTAAAGGATATGGTACCCGTTTCATGCGATTTCTGATTGTATTCGGTATATGACACATTTAACCGTTTGATGGTTATGGTATCAATCCGCATATCGGCATTAATCTTATACAGCGCTACATTAGGGAAGGATTTAATTTTATCCATGCCATCGCGGTGATGTATTGGGTTGGCGAAAACGTTAAGGGCGCCATCGCTCATGGCCATGTGCGTTGCCGTTAGTGTACGGTATTTATGATAACTTAAAAAGTCAAAATTATTTAACTGGCACGAATCGATCCGTAAGGTATACCGCTCATTGGGGCTTTTTTCAAAAAAGCCGTCACCTTTAAGGGGGTTAAGCGTTAAACCGGTAACATTTAATTGCGATTTTAACGTGGACAGTTTGATTGATTTTATTTGATAATTGTACAAGCCATCTGCTGTTTTAGCGGTGTAGTCATTCACTTCGGCAACAATATCCCGGCAATAAAGCAATCGCGATTTATCGGTTTGTGTTACCGAATCAATCAGCAAGTCAAAAGCGCTCAGGTTCATTTGTTTTAGTTCCGATACAGCCACCTTATTACCCGAGTAGTCTTCATACCTAAATTTAACATCGCCAAGCATAATACGGGCAATATGAATGGATCGCAGGCTTTTGGATATTTTTTGCCAGGCGGTGCGGTTATCTTTTAAAACAGTGTCCTTTGTGTGGTTTAGCTGGTAGCTTACGTTCAGTTCGGGTTGTTTAAGGGCAATTTCGCCTATTTCAACTTTTTGTTGAAAGTATAGTTTAAAAGGATGGATGTGCGACAATGTAAGTTGTTTTACCTGCAGTTGAACCAAATTATTGGGCGCCAGGTGTTGTTTCCGTTTGCGGTTATAAACAGCGGTATCGGGTTTCAGTACAATGTTATTGATAACAATGGTGCCGCGCAAAACATGCAACTCGGCCGATGAAAAATCAACCCGGTACAAGCTATCGCTGCTTTTTAAAACAATGTCCCTTAGTTTTTTCTCTAATATTGGTGACCAATACCTGTTAACAAATAGCGCAAGAATTAAAATTAATGCAGTAATTACAACAAGGGTAATAACGGATATTTTATGCCACCTGCGCTTTAAAAGTTTAAATACCATCAATGCGTACCATTTTGCTTTGCTTTTTTAATAGAATCTTTTTTTGCCCGCCGCAGTTCCCGTTTTTCTTTCCGGTTTTCCTTAAACTCCTTGAATTTGTCGACCAGGGTATTTGCTTTGTTGATCAGCTTGTTAACTTTAACCACCGCCGCCGCAACTTTAGTTTCTTTCTTTTTATCGAACCCTACACTTGGCTTTACGCCATCCAGCAGCCCCTTATATAAAAAGCTAAAAAACGACACGGTAGGCTCCCGTTTTAAATCAATTGGACCGGGTCTGAAAATACCATTTTTGCCCGGGTTATTGGGTTCAATTACAAATTTATTAGCTAATAATGACACAAGCCCCTGGTTTTGCAGCGCAGTATCGCCCTCCACTTTTTTTAATAGCTGTATATTTAAGTTTTTATAATAAAACTCCAGGCTGCCTTTGCCGCCATAATTGCTGGCATCCACATTAAAATCAAGCTTTTCTATATCGGCCGACTTTACCCTGATCATGGCCAGCGGTTTCACCAATTTATCCAACGCCCGGCCGTCAAATTTACCCAACTCGCCCGAGTAATTGAATGCGCCGTCGGTAGCCAGTAAATTAAATTTAAATTTCACTTGCAAAGGTGCCGCATCCATAAAACGGGTATTAATAACGGCCCGCATGTAACGGTTTGCTTTTTTTGCATCATCATCGTTAGTAACATTTAAAATATAACCGTTAGTATGTGTAAATAAAATTTGGCCGGTAGCGCCGCTTGTTTGATCTGTTTCCGAATAATCTATCGTGGCATTTCTAATGTTCAACCGCTTCAGCGTCATATCCAGCGCAACGTTTTGTAGCGCCTGTTGGGGATCTTTCCCAATTTTTGATGTTTTTTGGCCTTTGAACGCATTGTTTGAGTAGATGCCTACATCCGCATTTATAACATCCATCGAAGCCGCATTCAACATCTGATCGCGCAAAAAAAGTTGTAAATCAATATCGCTTATGGTGATTTTTTTAAACTTTAACGTGTATATGTCGCCTGCCTTGCCGGTTTGCTTGTAAAAATCGGTACGATTAAAATTTGGGGTAAATGTTACTTTATCCAGCACTATACTCCGGTCGCGCGTCGAAAAATATATTTGTTTCAGATTGGCATTGTATAAGCCATCGGGCGTTTGAGCGTTATAGCCGTGAAGGGTGACCTCCACGCCTTTTGTATAATAGAACCGGTTGGGGTCATTGTCGGCCAGTGAATCCACTACAATGCCCAGAACATTAATATCAATATGTTTTATAGCAGTTTGCTTGGTGACCCGTCTGTTTTTGTTGATGTAATTTAAACTAATGTCCTTTAACGAAATAGAATCAATACGCAGTTGTTTAAAAATGTTTTTAATAACCTGATACGGAGATTTTGGTTTACCCACTTTTACGGTGTCGTTAAATGGCAATCGTTTATTAATGATGGTGAGGTCGGGGTTGTCGATAGTGATATTATCAATATCCAATATTTTCTCCTTATACGCCTTGCGGGC
The DNA here is from genome assembly GCA_013288685.1 of Bacteroidota bacterium. Lineage (GTDB taxonomy): Bacteria > Bacteroidota > Bacteroidia > Sphingobacteriales > Sphingobacteriaceae > Mucilaginibacter. Next base: position 10,132 of record JABDBM010000038.1, read on the forward strand.
ACCGACATTTTTAATGGACAGCGATTTTACGCTTAATATAAACAGATTGTCGGGCGCTTTTTTTAGGGCAACCAGTTGATTGTATCTATTGGTGTCGGGTATCAATTTAAAATCATGCAGGGTGGCGTTGCCCGAAGCCGCATTCAAATCAAAATCAGAATACTCAATATGATATAAACTATCCGACGATTTGAGGATCAACGCCTTCATCCGTTCAGCCAAAATCGGCTTCCAGCGGTTATTAGCCAGGTATTTATTGTAAAAATAAAAGCCTGCCCCACCAATAACGCCAACAATTAATACAACCGACAACAGGACTATGGCCCATACGGGCAACTTTCGTTTAGGAGATACAGCGTTTTGTGTCACGTGTTTTTATGTTGAAGGAATAAATTTACTAAAAAAGTCGGAAAAGTCCGGAAAGTCGGAAAAGTCCGAAAGACCGCAAGAAGCTGCGCCGGTGTGGTTCTATCCTGCGTTTTGCTTTACTACATAACCATTTTTACGCTGCATTGTTCTCGTTACTACTTTCGCCTTTTATACTTTTCTGACTTTCCGGGCTTTTCCGACTTTCCGGACTCGATTTTCTGACAATATGTCACACTGTATTTAAATTTTATGTATTTTTGCAGACTAATTTTTAATGATAATGATGGATCTGCTTATCCAGGATAAAGTACATGATGAAAGCCGGCAGGGTGAAGCGCTGTTGTTGGAACCTTTTGAAGGGAAAAGCAATGGCAGGAAACTATATATAGAGAGTTATGGCTGTGCTATGAATTTTTCGGACAGTGAGATTGTTGCTTCCATTTTGCTGGAACAGGGTTTCGAAACCACATCCGACTATACCGTAGCCGATGTTATATTTATCAATACTTGTTCTATCCGCGAAAACGCCGAAACACGTGTTCGTAACCGCCTAAAGGAGTTTACCGTTGCCAAAGTGCGCAACCCCGGCTTAGTGGTTGGCGTGTTGGGCTGCATGGCCGAGCGCTTAAAAGCTAAATTTTTAGAAGAAGAAAAACTGGTTGACGTTGTGGTAGGCCCTGATGCTTACCGCGATCTGCCAAATTTAATTGAGCAGGTTGATAGCGGCCAAAAAGCAGTTAACGTACTTTTGTCGCGCGAAGAAACTTATGCTGATATCAGTCCGGTACGGTTGAACAGCAATGGCATCAATGCCTTTGTATCTATTATGCGTGGCTGCGATAACATGTGCTCGTTTTGCGTGGTACCGTTTACCCGTGGCCGCGAGCGCAGCCGCGATCCGCAATCTATCGTAAAAGAATGTACCGATCTGTTTAACCAGGGCTATCGCGAGGTAACATTGCTGGGCCAGAATGTGGATTCGTATAAATGGAAGTCTGTAAATCAGGAAATCCAGACCCCGGAATTTGAAAAACCCGTGTTAGGCGGAATGGACCTGTTGGATCAGGTGCTTGCATCGGGCGAGGACCTTACCGAACTGCAACCATTGCAGCACGAGGCAGGGGATGTAACTTTTGCCAATTTATTGGAGATGGTTGCCTTGATTAGTCCTGAATTGCGCATACGCTTCTCAACCTCGCATCCAAAGGATATAACCGACGATGTACTGTACGCCATTGCCAAATATGAGAATATTTGCAACTATATTCACTTGCCCATTCAGTCGGGCAACAGCCGCGTGCTGAAGCTGATGAACCGTACTTACAACCGCGACTGGTATATCGACCGTATTGATGCCATCCGCCGTATTATACCTGAGTGTGCTATATCAACCGATGTAATTACCGGTTTTTGTAGCGAAACAGAGGAGGAGCACAACGATACCTTAAGCATGATGGATTACGTGCATTTCGATTTTGCCTATATGTTTATGTATTCCGAAAGACCGGGTACTTTGGCAGCAAAACGTTATGCTGATGATATTCCGGATGCGGTAAAACGCAGTCGTTTAAAAGAGATTGTGGCCAAACAGCAGGAGCATTCTTATTTAAGACTACAACGATTATTAGGAACCACGCAAAAAGTACTGATTGAAGGCTTTTCAAAAAAATCAGATAAAGATTATTGCGGGCGGAGTGATCAGAATGCGATGGTGGTGTTTCCTGTAGGTGACGGATACAAGCCGGGGCAATATGTGAATGTTTTGGTTGAAAGAACGACTACGGCGACGTTGATAGGCACCGTGGTTTAATAGAGTCAAGAAATCAAGAGTCAAGAAGCAAGAGAAAAAAGACAGAGAGCAAAAGAAAATCATGGTTAGGCATAATTTTAAGAGCTTGAAAATCTGGCAACGATCAATGGATCTTACTGATTTTACTTACGAATATTGCAAAGGCCTGCCGATTGAAGAACGTTACAACCTAATTGATCAACTTAACAGGTGTTCGTGTTCAATTCCATCGAACATTGCAGAAGGATCCGGCAAAAGGACAAAGATTCATTTTGCAGAGTTTTTAACTACTTCGCTGACGTCCGCTTTTGAGGTGGAAACACAGTTGTTAATATGTGAAAGAAGAGCTTATGGCTCTAAACAAAAACTAAAAGAATGTTTAGAACTTGTTGTTGAAATTCAGAAAATGATATTTTCTTTTAGGGAGCATATTTTGACCGGCAACGATTAGTATTATTATAAATGAAGGATTAACCTGATGATTAAGACAAGAACCAAGTTTCTTTTTTCTCTTGCTTCTTGACTCTTGATCTCTTGATTCTTACCAAAAAATGGAGATACAAGAAATAAAACAGCGCTTCGGCATTATCGGTAACTCACCGCTATTGAACCGGGCCATCAATATAGCCAACCAGGTTTCGCCAACCGACATTTCGGTTTTAATTACCGGCGAAAGTGGTAGTGGTAAAGAAGTGTTTTCACATATTATACACCAAATGAGTCCGCGGAAGCATGGGCCGTTTATTGCGGTTAACTGCGGGGCTATCCCGGAAGGTACTATTGATTCGGAATTATTCGGCCACGAAAAAGGTGCTTATACAGGTGCTGTTGGCGAGCGTAAAGGTTATTTTGAAACTGTAAACGGAGGTACTATATTTTTAGACGAAATTGCCGAAATGCCTTTGGGTACACAGGCGCGTTTATTGCGTGTGCTGGAATCGGGACAGTATATAAAAGTTGGTTCATCGAAGGTTGAGAAAACCAATGTGCGTGTTATTGCCGCCACCAATGTGGATGTTTACGAGGCCGTTAAAAACGGCAAATTCAGAGAAGACTTATATTACCGTTTAAATACGGTTCCGTTACGTATCCCACCGCTGCGCGACAGGAAAGAAGATATCTATTTGTTGTTCCGCAAATTTACTTCCGATTTTACCGATAAATACCGCTCGCCAGCCATACAATTAGATGATGAGGCCCAGCAGGTGTTGGTTAATTATTCGTGGCCGGGTAATGTAAGGCAGTTAAAAAACATGGCCGAGCAATTGGCTGTATTGGAGCGCGATCACGTAATTACCGCGCAAACCCTGCTTACCTACATCCCGGCAGAAACCAGCGGGCGAAATTTGCCCATGCGGTTAGATAATCAACAAAAGGAGGATTTTTCGGAAAGGGACATATTGTACAAAGTATTGTTTGATATGAAGCGCGATATGGTGGAGCTAAAAAAATTGGTTGCCGATATTATAGAGCATGGCGGTGTTTCGGTTAATCATGCCACTAATTCGCAAGCTATTAATCAATTATATCGCGATATTGAACTACCGGGTAAACCCGACTCACAATTTACCATTCAGCAGCCCGTTATTAACAATAATAACAACAATGTTAATCCGTATAATATTACCCAGGATGCCGAAGAGGTAGAAGAATCGCTGTCGCTGATTGATAAAGAATCAGATTTGATACGTAAAGCACTTAAAAAGCATAAAGGCAAACGTAAACTGGCGGCCAATGAACTGGGAATATCTGAACGAACGTTGTACCGCAAAATAAAGGAATTAAACTTATAAGCTGAATGAAAAGTATAAAGCATTTATTTACAGTATTAGTTGGCCTGGTTTTTGTCTTTTCGTCCTGTACTTACAGTTTAAAATTGGGCGGGGCTATAATCCCGGCTACGATGAAGACGATAAGGGTTGATTTTTTTGAAAACGACGCGGCTTTTGTTGTAAATACGCTGAGTCAGCAATTTACCGAAGCGCTGAAAGACAGGATCAGAAGTACAACCAGTTTAGATATTGTAAGAACCGGGGGGGATGGATCAATGTCGGGCGCTATTACTGATTATAGCGTAACGCCGGTATCCATCAGTGCAACGCCCAATAATGTGGCGCCTATTGCAGGAGCCAGCCAGCTAACTATCACGGTTAAGGTTAAATTTGTTTGCGATGCTGATAAAAAACTTAATTTTGACGAGTCGTTTACAAAGAGTTTACCTTTTAAAGGCGACCTGGCATCGCAGGAACAGAATTTGATTTTGCAAATAAATAAACAGTTAACCGAAGATATTTTTAACAAGGCCTTTGCAAATTGGTAATCAATTCGTACTTTCATAAAAGTGGATCAAAATTATACAAATAACCAGAACGATTTCTTATGGACCTTGTTGGCAAACCCGGCCAGCGATGCGCATCAGTATACCTATAATTTACAACGCCTGGTTAATGATTTTCCACAAAGCGGCATTTTACAAGCCATGCTGGCCCACGCCAGCGATGATAAAAATTTAAGACAGGCCTCTGCCTATTTTAACCCTAAGTCGCTTTATAAACTCATCAATTCGCCGTCGTCTTTTATCGGTGTTGCCGATGAAAAGATAATATACCAGGGCAATTTGATAACCAACGGGCACTCCTACTTAAACGGATCGGCACCGGTATTTGAAGATACTGCTACCACACAGTCTCATGATGTTGCTGCTACAAATAACGAAAACTATTTTAGCGAAAACCCGGTGGTTGAAACGGCAAGCGGGAATCAGTTGCATATATCCGATCAAACAATCGAAATAGAGCCGGCAAACGCCCTGCATCTAACAGAAGTGGAGTCTAAGGAGCTGCCGCCAGTTGCGCCACTGCCCGAAGTTGTAACGCCAGCAGAAAACTCGTTGCATACGCCGTACGTTTCATTAAACGAATCTATTGCATCGCGGTTAAAAGAAACCACCGAAACTGCGCCTGTTGAAAGCCCGCTGCACACGCCATACGTATCGTTAAATGAGTCGCTTGCATCCCGGTTAAAAGAAACAGCGGATTCGCCCCCCATTCAAGATGCTGTTCAGGAAACCCCGGTAGATACGCCTCCGCCTATTCCCGAACACGTTTACGAACCGGTAGTTACCGCCAACCCTGTTGCTGATACGAGCATATATGAACCGATGGTTACCCCGGATCCGGTTACTGATACAAGCGCGCAAGAACCCGTAGCGATTGCTGCGCCGACTGCAGAAAATACCGTACAGGAAGAAGTTCCGGACACGATCATTAGTCCGCCGCCTGTAATTGAGCCGGTAGAAGCAGAAATTAAACCTGCCGAAGCCGCACCTGCTACGGTAACTGAACCTGACCCGTTTGCTGTACGTGATGTATGGCGGCCCGCAAAGTTTATTGAAGAAGAAACCTTTGACGAGATTACCGGTATTGAGCAAATAAACGTTGAACCGCAAACACCACCGCCTGCACCCGAGCCCGAACCCATAAAAATACAAGAAGAAAAGCCGGCGCCAGAACCTGTAATAAATAACGAAGCTGACAATACGTTTGTTGACAATATAGCCGCCACGGATTATTTCAGATTCAGGGATAAGTTTGGCGAACAAAAACAAGCTGAACAAACTGTAAGTGAGCCGGCGCCAACTCCTCCGCCGGTTGAAAAAGTTGCCGAAAAAATTGTCACTCTTGATGATGATACCGACAGCCAAAGGGTTTCAAAGTATCACGACGAGAAGATGCCGTATTCGTTTATGTGGTGGCTTGATAAAACGCGTAAGGAACATGCAGGCATATACCAGCCTTACGTAAAGGCCGAACCACGGGGTTCAGCTGCCAAACCTAAAAACCCAGGTGATGAGTTGCAGCAGCAATATTATGAAAACATCTTCCACATCACTTCGGTTGAGGAATTAGATAAAACTACCGGCGCCAGGCCGGCGCCTTTTGTTGTAAAACGCAAGGAGCAGGGCATTATTGAACGCTTTATAAAAGAAGAGCCGCAAATACGGCCACAAAGCAGCGATAAGCTGGATAACGAGAACAAAGCCAAGAAAAGTTCGGAAGATCGCGACGAAATGGTAACCGAAACTTTGGCCGCTATTTATACCGACCAAATGCTTTATCATAAAGCAATTGCATCATACAAAAAATTGATGTTGAAATTTCCGGAAAAAAGCCGTTACTTTGCAAGCAAGATTGAACAGTTAGAAAAGAAAACCAATTAATAATTAAGAAATGTATATATTTTTATTGATATTAGCCATAATAGTATGCGTCCTTTTGGTGCTGATGGTGTTAATTCAAAACCCTAAAGGCGGTGGCTTATCGTCAAACTTCTCGAGTTCATCGCAATTGATGGGCGTACAAAAAACCGGCGACTTTTTAGAAAAAGGCACCTGGATTTTAGCGATTACTTTAATGGTACTATCATTAGCCATTAATGTTTCAGTAAAAGGTGGCACCGAGAAAACCGATAACCCTCAGTTAAAAGATCAAGTTAATCACGCTTCGAAACTGCCAACTACTACAACAGCACCTGCTAATAATTTACAAACTACACCTGCACCGGGTGCGCAGCCGGTTACTCCTGTTAAGAAACCGTAACGTTATAATCATATAAAATAAGCCCCATAAATTTGAGCCACAAAGGTTCCAATTTGCGGGGCTTGTTTTATTATGTCTGATTTTATAATATGTATATGCACTCAAAAACCAATGCATATAGCATCCGCAAGCAGTTCCCAATTACCAACACTTTGGGTAAACCCTAACATACCGGCAATAAGTGTATAGATATCCTGCGGCGTTTTACCATTCCCGCGTAAAAAGCGAACGGATGTTGCCCCCGCCGACTTGGAAAATTTTTTACCTTCTTCCATCAGCAATGGGTGATGATAAAAAGCTATCGTACCAAACTTATCTTCATTTAATGCAATAGCCAGTTCCTGCTGTGCCAGTGTTGAGGGCCAAAGGTCATCGCCACGTATTATTAAATCAACACCATAAAAGAGGTCGTCAATTACTGAAGTAAGCTGATACGCCGGGAAACCATCTTTCTTTTTAACGATAAAGTTGTGCATTTCGGCAGGCAAATGCGCCTGAATGATTTTTCCATCGTAATTTTTCACATTAATCTCCTGATTGTTTCGGGTTATTAACCGCCAGTTTACATTCTCCGTCTCCAGCGGAATATGTTTATTAAGGCACTCGCACGATGATGAAATGTCGCCACCACTATTTGTGATTTGCTGCCGCGAGCAGGAACAGGCATATACCTGCTTATTTGCAGCTAATTGCTTTAATGCGTTATTATATAACGCCATCCGGTGCAATTGGGAATAGCTTTCCTCAAACTCCACAGCATTGCCCGGGCCTTCATCCCATGGTATCTCCAAAAAATTAAGCGTATCAAAAATATCCTGCACGTATTGCTGGTTTACGCGGGCGCGGTCAAGGTCGTCAATCCGCAATAATATTTTAGCGCCAGTTTTGCGGGCCAGCGCAGCAGTTATGGCAAACGACAAAATATTTCCCAAATGCAAAAAGCCGCTTGGCGTGGGCGCAATGCGTGTTTTGTTGAATTGGTTTACTTGCGCGGTCAAAACTTCATGGTTAATTACTGGTTTCTCACGGTCATCAATATCCGGGTTAAAGCAAAATATTCAGCCAAAGCCTCGTCCGAAATTCCGCGCAGCGACCTGTTTCTTGCGTCCCGTATTACTTCAGTATCCTCCGGCTTTAACAATTTGAATGGCGAGCACTCCTGCTTTATATCATCGGTAAATCCCCGGTAATTTTCGGGGTTATCCGCCGGGAAACTTTTTAGCTTATAAACAAATTCATCCCGGTTAATGCTGCTATCACAAGCTGTTTTTAATATAAATGCTTCACGATCCTTTAGGATGAATTTTTGTGTCGAGTCGGCCAATTGTTTGTTCGCCATTAATGCGTTTATTAAACTATCACCGCGCGGGGTCGACACCAGGTTTAAAACCACTGCTGCATTATGTTTCCCTGTTGAATTGCCGTTAGCAATGGTGTTAAACAAACTGCTTTCGGCCTTTAAGGTTCCCATTTGGTTGTACAAAAATAGACTGGCATCTATCGCGCTAAGCGTAATAACATGCATAGTTAAAAACACGTGAGCATTTGGGTAGCTGATGAGTTTTTCTGTTAGCGGCGCTATATCCTGACCGTTTGCCCCTAAAAAGAAAGCCATCTGCAGGTAGGTTTCCAACTGCAGATCGTGCAGATCAGATTTTTTGAGGCCTTCGGCAACCACATCAAGGTATTGTTTTTTATAATCCAACCTTAAAAGCAGCGACGATGCGTCAAAACAAAAGTAAGGGTCCTTCGTCTCGGCCAATATCATTTGTTTCAAACAGCCGGGAGACTGTATGGTGTCGCTCATGGCCAATGTCCAAAACTTATCTAACTCTGCCGATTTAGCTTTCATTTGCTCGTCGGTAAATTTTCGGGGTGTAAAGCCATAACATTGCTTTTTTAGCGAATAGAGCTTATCACAAAAGGATTGGGCCGAACAAGCTGTGGTGGCAAAAGATAGCAGGATGAAATAGATGTAAATCTTCATGATATATTTGAAAAACAAATGACCTAATTCCCAATCTTCAAATATTTTTCTATAATTATCCTGTCAATATTTTCGTTTTCAACCTTTTCAAGCCCTTTTTGAATTAGGGTATCACCTTTTAGTGTTACGGTGAAATTGAACGCTTTGTTTTCCCAGTTTTTGTCGCTATAGTAGTCCAGATGTTCGGTGTATTGGTTTCCTTTTAGGGTATAGCTGCCGCCGCCGGCATCAAAATGGTTGGAGGAGTCTTTGGGCGCGTTTAAATCGTGCTTTAAAAAGGCGAAATGGGTGCCGTTGATGATCTTAATAAAACGTGATGTTTTTGTATAATCGGTAATAACGCTTACGCCTTTGGTAATAGTAGTGCCGGTTATTAATTGCCAGGTGCCGTTTAAACGGATGGGCGTATGTTTTTTGGGTGGTGCAAAAGAAAACGACAAGGCAACAGCCGCAGAAAGGAGCAGGATTTTACTTTTCATAATTTGGTTTTTCCTGCTAATATATAATTTCAAATGGTAAAACCAGCCAATGAATTGTTCATTTTAGCCAGCATTTGTATGTTGGGTTCAATATCGCCACAGCTATGGAGCTTGCCCGGGCCTGGTAATAATAATTGCCTAAAAGAACAGGCTGTTTGTGTACCTCCGGACGTTTTTTACAAACAGAAATTCGAGGATTGAAAATTATATAAAATTGCTATTTTGTCCAATATAAATAAAAATCCAATTATGGGATTGTTTGATTTTTTTAAGAGGAAGGCTGCCGGTGAAATCGTTGAAGCAATTGCAATTGATCCGAACAAATATTTAATTGATGAACTCGGGAAAAAGCTATCAGAACTGAACTATGAAGTTAATATTTCCCAACAATACTGGTTGCTTACTGTAAATGCCGAACTTGAAATAGCGACGGCGATTATTGACTCTGCAGAAAATCATCCAAATCTAATCCACCTTATGATTATGGTTAGCCATAAACTGCATTTTCCAAACGGCATAAAAGAAAACATTGTTGGTGCTGGATATAATCTACAGGAAAAAGTTGACTCGGTACTTAAAAACTTTCTGGGAACAACCTTTCCGGCCATCATGGATGGCTTTACAGAATCGCATATGCCTGAATTGGACTTTAATGACGACAAGGGGGTACTGTGGCATCCCAAATTAGGGGGCCTGTGGTTTCAGGGGCAATGGGAAAATCAGCCAGACGGAGAGCCCCTGTTTGATTTATTAAAAGAACGATTGAAGACTGCGATGGCGGATCAAAAATTTAATTGGGTTAAAACATACATTGCAAGGCAGCCCGATGGCAATATTATGGCCGAGTGCTTATTAAATAATGTGCCTTGGGAAGATGGCTACAAGGAAATATACGAATACGGAAAAACCTGGGGTCAGGCGGGCGTTTTTTTAGGGCAGAAACAATTTATGATGATCAGGCGCTGCGACCTGTTTGACGATCAATCAAAACTACACTCGCAACATTTAAATTTATATGCAACTTAAGGTAGGCCGATTGCCTACGCCCCCGCTACACAAATCACAAACTCCCCTTTTACAGGGTGCGTCTCAAAATAAAGCTTCACCTCGGTAACAGTACCCCGCACGGTTTCTTCGAACATCTTTGTCAGCTCGCGCGATACGGATATTTGCCGCTCGGCGCCAAAATACAGGGCCATTTCATCCAGTGTTTTTAGTATGCGATGCGGGGATTCGTATAGAATGATAGTACGCTCTTCGGTAGCCAAGGTTTTATAGCGGGTTTGGCGGCCTTTTTTTAAGGGTAAAAATCCTTCAAAACAAAAGCGGTCTGTCGGGAAGCCGGAGTTAACGAGTGCCGGAACAAAGGCAGTCGCGCCTGGAAGGCATTCTACCTCCAGATCATTTTTTAAAGCTTCGCGCACTAAATAAAACCCGGGATCGGAGATAGCGGGTGTACCGGCGTCAGATATTAATGCAATATTCTTCCCCTCCTTTAAAAATTTGATGATTTCGCTGGATGATTGATGCTCGTTATGCTGATGGTGCGAAAATACTTTCTGATGAATATCAAAATGCTTTAGCAACGGTGCTGACGTACGCGTATCCTCCGCCAAAATTAAATCAACTTCTTTTAAAACGCGCAGTGCCCTGAAGGTAATATCTTCCAGGTTGCCTATCGGTGTGGGGACTAAGTAGAGTTTGCCGCTCATGGTTGTATGGTCCATAGTCCATGGACCATAGACCATAGTGATCACACCTGTTCGAATTCGTCTGTATGAACTCAAATAACTATGGACTATAGACTATGGACTATGGACTAATTTATATCTTTGCCAAAAAATAAATCAATGTTGCAAGTTAGTTATATCCGCGATAACAGGGAACAGGTTTTGGAACGTTTGGCTGTAAAAAATTTCAAACAGCCGATTTTGGTTGATGAAGTTATTCAATTAGACGATAAACGCCGGTCGACACAAACTCAACTGGACAGTGTTTCGGCACAAGCCAACTCGGCATCCAAACAAATTGGCGACCTGATGCGTGCCGGTAAAAAGGACGAGGCAGATGCTATTAAAGCTAATACCGGCGCCTGGAAAGAGGAAATAAAGCAATTAGGCGACCTGTTAACTGCCGTTGAAGAAGAACTACAGCAAAAATTGGTGCTGCTGCCCAACCTGCCGCATAGCTCGGTACCCAAAGGTAGTACGCCCGAAGAAAACGAGGTAGTGCTTACCAATGGCGCAATTCCTGAATTACCAGCCAATGCCCTGCCGCACTGGGAACTGGCCGCTAAATATAATCTGATTGACTTTGAACTTGGCGTGAAAATAACCGGCGCAGGCTTCCCTGTATATAAAGGCAAAGGCGCCAAGCTGCAACGCGCTTTAATCAGTTTCTTTTTAGATGAGGCTGAAAAGGCTGGTTATGATGAGGTAATGCTACCGTTGATGGTGAACGAAGCATCGGGCTTTGGTACCGGGCAATTGCCGGATAAAGAAGGACAGATGTATTTTGTGGGTAATGATAATTTATACCTGATCCCAACGGCCGAGGTACCTATTACCAACCTCTACCGTGATGTTATATTAAAAGCCGATGAACTGCCGGTAAAAAATTGCGGTTATACGCCATGCTTTCGCCGCGAGGCCGGCTCTTATGGCGCTCATGTGCGAGGCCTGAACCGTTTGCACCAGTTTGATAAGGTGGAGATTGTACAGGTGGTGCATCCTGATCACTCTTACGATGTGCACGAAAAAATGAGCCTGCATGTGCAAGGTTTGTTGCAAAAATTAGGCCTGCCCTACCGCGTATTGCGTTTGTGCGGTGGCGATATGAGTTTCACAGCAGCGTTAACCCACGATATGGAAACCTGGAGCGCGGCACAGCAGCGCTGGCTGGAAGTATCGTCTGTTTCGAACTTCGAGACGTTTCAGGCCAGCCGCTTAAAACTGCGTTTCCGTAATGCCGAAGGCAAAACACAGTTGGCTCATACGCTTAATGGCAGTGCGCTCGCTTTACCGCGTATTGTAGCAACGCTGTTGGAAAATAATCAGACTGAAAAAGGCATTAAAATACCGGAGGTATTGGTGCCTTACACCCGGTTTGAATGGATTGATTAAACTATTTTAATAAATAGACCGGGCTTTAGCCGAAATAGCCTCCATCCCTTATTGCGGGACGGCGATTATTTCGGCTAAAGCCTTTTTTATGCTGTCATAAGTCCGTCGGCTGAAGCCAACGGCAATAATTTATTCAGATTTTTATAGCTGCGTATTTTTTTCCGCCACCTGAATTCCTTTTATTTCTCAATCCAATAAATGCCGGTTCTGATAAACATTTTGATAAAACCTTATCAAAATGATAGGATGACTTGTTTATAATAATCATATCGGCTTCCTCTTATTTGATGTATTCTACTGAATATAAGTCGGTTATAAATATGCAAATATTTATGGCACCGCGTTGGCATATACGCCAGAAAACAAACAAAAATGGATATTGAATTCACTATCGATTGTGTAGCAACTGTTACCGTAGTAACCTGGCTTTATATCAAGTCGTCGGGGTATCTGAAGAATAAATTAGCTGAATCGGATTATTTCAGATCCTGATTTAAGTGACAATCGTCATCTAATTAAATGTCGGCGAACCTGTTTTTAACCAATTGATTTACAAATATTTATATAAATATTAATCAAAAAGCCCAACACCCTTGATGATTATGAAAAAGCAACAAATAAAATACACAGCAAAAGAGATAGTAAGCATCGCAATTATTTGGCTTTTCGCGCTTTCGCTGGTTTATATCATTTGGTTAAAAATCGAATTATTACTGCATAAATAAATATCACAGCCTAAAAACTAAAATAAAATGGACATCATACTCACCGTCGCCTACGTCATATGCTTCATTGTCATATTCTGGCTTTTCTTTAAAACCGTTAATTACTTCGAAAAAATTTAAAACTATGATCGCATTATTCATCGTAGCCGTTGCCGTGTTTTTTTATATGGTTTACGTGCTCATCAAACCCGAAAAATTTTAATCACTAACTAAAAACATTGAACATCATGAACACTGAATATACAGGCGTCATTTTTATGTACCTGGCAACTATTGCCCTGGCGATACCGCTTGGCAGATACATTGCCAAAGTATTTAAAGGCGAACGCACCTGGCTCGATTTTATGGCCCCGCTGGAAAGATTAATCTTTAAAATCAGCGGCATCGACCCTAACAAGGAAATGAACTGGAAACAACAGTTAAAGGCATTTTTAACCATTAACTGTTTGTGGTTATTTTATGCATTTTTCTGTTTGCTTAAGCAGTCGCATTTGCCTTTAAACCCCGACGCTAACCCCGATCAAACCCCCGACCTTGCTTTTAACACCGCTATTAGCTTTATAACTAATACCAACCTGCAGGATTATTCAGGCGAATCGGGTGCTACTTATTACACACAATTATTTGTTTTCACCTTTTTGCACTTTGTAAGCGCTGCAGCAGGCTTCGCAGCTATGATGATCGTTTTCAAAGCGATGAAGGATAAAGTAACCGATAAACTGGGCAACTTCTGGGACTATTTTGTTAAAGGTATTACCCGCATATTGTTGCCTATCAGTTTTGTGGTTGCAGTTATTTTAGCTTTTAACGGTACACCAACCAGCTATAAAGGAAAAGATACGGTTATTACCCTGCAAGGCGATACCGTACACGTTTCGCGCGGTCCGGCTGCTGGTATGATCGCTATTAAACAAGTAGGCACAAACGGTGGTGGCTGGTTTGGTGCAAACTCGGCACACCCGCTCGAAAACCCGAACTACCTAACCAATATTGTTGAAGACATCAGCATTATCCTGATACCTATCGCGCTGGTTTTTGCATTGGGATTTTATCTCAATAACAAAAAACTATCGTGGGTTATTTTCGGGGTCATGACAACGGGCTTCCTCATCATGGCCATTACGTCCATCAATGCCGAAGTTGGCGGGAGTGATGCTATAGCTAAGCTGGGCATAAGTCAGACCGGAGGCGCTATGGAAGGCAAGGAAGTCCGTTTTGGGGCCGCAGCCTCTGCTTACTGGGGCGTAACTACTACGGTGACCTCAAATGGCTCTGTAAACGCCATGCACGATAGTATGATGCCGATGTCGGGCCTCGCCCAAATGTTTGATATGATGATCAACGCTTTTTACGGCGGAGTAGGGGTTGGCTTCATGAATTTCTACATCTTTATCATCATTGCCGTATTTATATCCGGACTGATGGTTGGGCGAACCCCCGAATTTATGGGCCGCAAGATAGAGGCGCGCGAAATGAAGATTGCATCGTTAATTGCATTGCTGCACCCATTTTTAATACTGGTGACAACAGCACTTGCCGCCTATACACTGGTACATTTCCCCAATATTAACTGGGCCGAAAAACCATCGGCATGGCTCGCTAATCCAAGTTTCCATGGCTTTTCCGAAATGCTATACCAGTTTACCTCCAGTTCAGCCAATAATGGTTCGGGCTACGAAGGATTGGGCGATAACAGTATTTTCTGGAACGTGAGCGCAGGTTTGGTAATGTTTATTGGTAGGTTTTTACCGATAATAGGACCTGTTGCGATAGCCGGGATATTAGCCAACAAAAAGTTCATCCCCGAATCGGCAGGAACGCTTAAAACCGATACTGCTACTTTCGGAATTATGATACTTGCCGTAATATTTATTGTGGCTGCGTTATCATTTTTCCCTGCATTGACATTAGGGCCAATTGCAGAACATGTTTCAATTAAATAGTATTTCCAACGCCTCACCTAAATCCTCTCCAAAGGAGAGGACTTAAACAGCCCCCCTCTCCTTTGAGAGGGGATGGGGGTGAGGCGTAAAAGACATAAATAAACAAATAGAAAAAATCATCATGAGAACTGATAAAAATATATTATTCCAGCGCGACCAGGTGCGCGAGGCCTTCAGGCACTCGTTCACCAAACTGAACCCCCGCCTGTTGTTCCGCAACCCGGTGATGTTCACTGTGGAGATTGGCGCGGCCATTATGCTCGTCGTAACTATCTTTTCGCTGTTCAGTAAAGAACAGGGCAGTTTTGGTTACAACCTTACGGTATTCATCATCTTATACCTTACTGTGCAGTTTGCAACTTTTGCCGAAGCAATTGCTGAAGCACGCGGCAAGGCACAGGCCGAAAGCTTGCGTAAAACCCGCGAAGAAACACCAGCGCGTGTACTGGTTAATGGCAAGGAAGTAATGGTAATGTCGTCGCAATTGAAAAAAGGCGATGTATTTATCTGCGAAACAGGCGATAACATTCCTACTGATGGCGAAATTATTGAGGGTATTGCAACCATTGATGAATCGGCCATTACAGGTGAATCGGCACCGGTTATTCGCGAATCGGGCGGCGATAAATCGTCAGTTACCGGTGGTACCAAGGTATTGTCCGACAGGATAAAAGTAATGGTAACCACACAACCAGGCGAAAGCTTTTTGGATAAGATGATTGCACTGGTTGAAGGGGCATCGCGCCAAAAAACACCGAACGAAATTGCTTTAACCATTTTGCTGGCAGGCTTTACACTCATCTTCGTGATTGTGTGCGTTACCCTGAAGCCTTTTGGCGACTATGCAAATACCCCTATCACTATAGCGGCATTTATCTCCTTGTTTGTTTGTTTGATCCCCACAACTATCGGTGGCCTGTTATCGGCCATCGGTATTGCGGGTATGGACAGGGCATTGCGTGCCAATGTAATTACCAAATCGGGTAAAGCCGTTGAAACAGCCGGCGATTTGGATACACTGTTGCTTGATAAAACAGGTACTATTACCATTGGTAACCGCAAGGCCACTAATTTTTATCCTACCAAAGGCGTTGACGAAAGGGATTTTATTACCGCCTGCGTTTTAAGCTCGCTGGCTGATGAAACCCCCGAAGGTAAATCGATTGTTGAGCTGGGAGAAACGGGTAAAACCAAAGTGTCGGTTAAAGTGCCTGATGGTTCGGCATTTATCAAATTTACTGCCGAAACCCGCTCAAGCGGATTGGATACGCCAAATGGTTTACGCATTCGTAAAGGCGCATTTGATTCTATTCGTAACATGGCTATAAAGGCTGGCCACACATTCCCAACCGATGTGGAAGAAATCGTAAAAACCATCGCCTCAAATGGTGGTACTCCTCTTGTAGTATCGCAAAACGAAGAGATTTTGGGTGTGATAGAACTACAGGACATTATTAAACCCGGCATTGCCGAACGTTTTGAACGTCTGCGCAAAATGGGTGTAAAAACCGTAATGGTAACCGGCGATAACCCGCTTACCGCAAAGTTTATTGCCAACAAAGCCGGTGTTGACGATTTTATTGCCGAGGCTAAGCCCGAAGATAAAATGAATTACATTAAACAGGAACAATTGGGCGGGAAACTGGTAGCCATGATGGGTGATGGTACAAACGATGCCCCGGCCCTTGCACAAGCCGACGTAGGTGTAGCCATGAACAGTGGCACCCAGGCTGCCAAAGAAGCCGGTAACATGGTGGATTTGGATAACGATCCCACCAAGCTGATTGAAATTGTGGAAATAGGCAAGCAGTTGCTGATGACCCGCGGTACGCTCACTACCTTCTCCATCGCTAACGATGTGGCCAAGTATTTTGCTATCGTTCCGGCCTTGTTTATGGTATCCATACCAGCATTAAAAGCGCTGAACATTATGGACCTGCACAGCCCGCAGTCGGCTATATTATCGGCGGTTATTTTTAACGCTATTATCATCCCGATGCTGATTCCATTGGCTTTGAGGGGCGTTGAGTATAAACCGATAGGCGCCAGCGCATTGCTGCGCCGCAACCTGCTGATTTATGGTTTGGGCGGTGTGCTCGTTCCGTTTATCGGCATCAAATTAATTGATTTAATAGTAGGAACTTTAATATAATGAGTGGTGAGGTGTGAGTGGTGAATTTTATGACCACTCACCATTCACTGTTCACCAATAAAATCTCAAATAAAATGAAAACATACATATTGCCATCGATAAAAATAACCCTCGTATTGTTGGTGTTATTGGCAGGCTTATATCCGCTGGCTATAGCCGGCATCGGAAAGTTTACAAAAGGAAACGGCGACGGTGAAACCGTTGAGTACAAAGGGCGCGTAGTTGGTTATGCCAATGTGGGCCAAAGTTTTACCAAAGACAAATATTTCTGGTCGCGCCCATCTGCCGCCGGTTATAAGGCCGATGCATCATCCGGATCAAACAAGGGCCCTAATAACCCCGATTACCTGAAGGATGTAAAAGCACGGATTGATACCTTTGTGAAACATAACCCCGATGTAAAAAAGAGCGACATTCCGGCCGAACTGGTTACCGCGTCGGGGAGCGGTTTGGACCCCGATCTTTCACCTGCCGGTGCTAAGGTACAGGCTGCACGTATTGCTAAAGTGCGTAATTTAACCCTTGCACAGGTTAACAAACTAATTGACGGCCACACTGAACAACCGCTGCTGGGTTTATTTGGCCCCGCAAAAGTAAATGTGTTGAAATTGAACGTAGCTTTGGATGAGCTGGGGAAGTAACTGGAGGCGCTTTAGTTAAAAATGTTGTAATATGTTGTAAAGGTTATAAATGTTGTAAAGGTTAAAAAGGTTGTAGACGTTGTAGATAGTATATTTTACAACTATTACAACCCTTACAACTTCTACAACCTTTATAACTTTATACAACCCTTACAACTTCTAAAACCTTTACAACTTTCTACAACCACTAACAACCAAAATGGAAAAAGAACAATCCGTTGAGCACTTCCTGGAGCTGATTAAACGCTCGCGCAGGGGTAAGTTTAAAATCTATATCGGCATGAGTGCCGGGGTGGGTAAAACTTACCGTATGCTAAAGGAAGTGCGGTCCTTACTGCGCAACGGCATCGATATAAAAATTGGCTATATCGAAACACACCAGCGGAAGGAAACAGAGGCTTTAATGCAGGGCCTTACGATTATTCCGCGGCGCAAGTTGTTTTATAAGGGGAAGGAACTGGAAGAGATGGACCTGAATGCCATCATCAGCATGCACCCCGAAGTAGTGGTGGTTGACGAGCTGGCGCATACCAATATTGAAGGCAGCAAGAACGAGAAACGCTGGCAGGATGTGATGGATATTTTAAATGCGGGTATCAATGTGATAAGCGCCGTAAATATTCAGCATATCGAAAGTCTGAATGAAGAGGTGGAGGAAATAACCGGCACAGCCATTAACGAGCGCATCCCCGATAAGGTGCTGCAAATGGCCGATGAGGTGGTGAATATTGACCTTACTGCCGATGAACTGATAACCCGTTTAAAAGACGGAAAAATATACGATCCGAAAAAAGTGCCTACCGCGCTTAACAACTTTTTTCAAACCGAGCGGATATTGCAGTTGCGCGAACTGGCACTGCGGGAGGTAGCACATCAGTTGGAACGCAAAATAGATGTGGAGGTACCCAAAACGATCAAACTGCGGCCGGAGCTTTTTATGGCCTGTATCAGTACAAATGATGAATCGGCGAAGGTGATTATACGTAAAACGGCCAGGCTGGCTTCGTATTACCGCTCCAAATGGTTTGTATTATACGTACAAACCAGCAGGGAAAGCAGCGACAAAATAAACCTGGCATCGCAGCGGCATCTCATTAATAACTTAAAGTTAGCAACACAATTGGGTGCTGAAGTTTTAAAGGTAAAAAGCGATAACATTGCCAAAACAATTTGGGAAACTGCGGGAAAGTATGATATTACAACCATTTGCCTTGGCAAGCCGCACTTTAAATTTTACCAACTGGTTTTAAAAACGGCGGTATTTACCCAATTATTAAATAAAATGTCACAGACCCATATTGATCTTGTAATACTATCATGACTATAAAAAATAAATTACGGGCAGGTATCAGCTTTTTGTTTTTACTCGCTCTTATAAGCTGCGGTTTATCTATTTACTTCTTAAACCGCCTTTCGGCCGATGCAAGGGCTATATTAAAGGATAACTACAAAACCGTTCAGTTTACAAAGAATATGGGCAGTGTCCTGGAGTTAGCCCAATCGGCCCCGTTGAGTCAGCAGCAAGCCGCCATTTTTAATGATAACCTTGTAAAACAGGAACATAACATAACTGAACACGGCGAACGCCAGCTTACCGATTCGCTGCGGTCAAAATATGAACAGTTAACGTTAAAGCGCAACAGCCCGGCAAATATAATGGAACTGCATAGTGACATCAAAAAGTTACTTTATGATATTATGCAGCTAAATATGAATGCTATTGAAAGCAAATATGCCACTGCCAATGCCACTGCCGATCATGCTACCATGCTGGTTGCGTTTACCGGGTCCATCCTGTTTTTGGTGGCATTTAGCTTTGTAGTAAACTTCCCCGGCTATATTGCCAACCCCATAAAAGAGTTAACGGAGCGCATCAAGGCGGTATCAAACCGCGATTATCACCAGGAGCTGAACTTTGAATCGAACGATGAGTTTGGCGAATTAGCCACGGCTTTTAACAACATGACGGCAAAGCTAAACGAGTATGAAAGCAGCAACTTAGCCAGCATATTGTTCGAGAAGAAGCGGATAGAGACCATCATTAACTCGATGCACGATGCCATTATTGGTCTCGACGAAAAATCGTTTATCATTTTTGCCAACGAAGTGGCTTGTACCCTTATCGGGCTACCGGAACAACAGTTAACAGGCCGGTATGCGCCTGATATTGCAATGGAAAACGACCTGCTGCGCAACCTGCTGGTGAACAATCAGCCGAAAATGAAGATATATGCCGACAACCGCGAAAGTTTTTATACCAAGGAGGTACTGGCGGTAACCAGCAAGGACAAAGTGGTGGGCAGTGTGATCATCTTAAAAAACATCACCGAATATCAGCAATTGGACGAAGCAAAAACCAATTTTATCGCCACTATATCGCATGAGTTAAAAACGCCGATATCATCCATAAAAATGAGTCTGAAATTATTGGAGGATGACCGCATTGGCGAAGTAAACAGCGAACAACGGCAATTGCTGGAAAATATTGAAGAAGATGCCCGCCGACTGCTGCAAATAACCGGCGAACTGCTGGACATGGCCCAGGTAGAAACCGGCAAGCTGCAACTAAACTTTGGCAGTACCCATCCGCATAATATTGTTGACTATGCCGTTAAAGCGCTAAAAACAACCGCCGAACAGAAACAGGTAACCCTGAACGTAGAATGTGATGAAACCCTGCCCGACGTACATGCCGATTTGGACAAAACCACCTGGGTGCTCATCAACCTGTTATCAAACGCTATAAAATACAGCCACGAAAAATCGGTGGTTGATTTGGTGGTGAAAAAATCAAAAAATAACGAAATTGAGTTCTCGGTACGCGACCATGGTCGTGGGATAGATCAACGGTATTTGTCGCGGATATTTGAGCGGTACTTTAAAGTACCCGGCGCCACCACCGAGCAAACCGGCACCGGATTGGGCCTGGCCATAGCCAAAGATTTTATTGAGGCCCAGGCCGGTAAAATTGGCGTTGAAAGCGAAATTGGCGATGGCAGCCGGTTTTATTTTACCCTGAAGCGGATTGGGAACGGCGCATTGGCAAATGCTTCGTAAAGTTTATAAATTGAAATAAACACGAATTATTTCGAATGACACGAATTTCACGAATTAAAAAAAAGTTATTTCGTCTCCGAAGGGCCTTTCCAATGCTATTAAGTTAGAGGCGGATCCGATTTTTTGATGGTCCCGATAGGGACCCAATATTGGTAGAAAAAGGAAGAATCCGATTTTTTGATGGTCCCGCCAGGGACCCAATATTGGTAGAAAATAATAGAAAAATGAATAGCGTGCCGTAGATACGTCACATTCTTAATAGCATTGAGCGTCTTTCCGGAAGCCTCCCGGAGACGAAAAAATGACCAAAGCGTTCCACTTTTACATTTTGGAACACTTGCACAAAAATGGAACGCGCTGATTATCAGGTGTTCCATTTTTGCAAATAGCTAAAATTCCATAAATACTTGATTGTCAACGTGTAAAAAACAACCTTTTTGCAAAATGGATATAATTAATTGATAGTCAGATGTTCCAGATTTTTTCGAGGCCGAATTTTGTCCCGCCCTGAAAAAGGTTTACACTTTTTGATGATTAATCCTGTATTGAGTTTACACTTTATTTTCGTCCTGTAATGAGTTTACAGTTTTTGATGGTTAATCCGGGTTTGAGTTGACACTTACATTTCACGAATTAAAATTGGGTTGTTTAGTTCGTGAAATTCGACGGATATGACAACAGAGGAAATTAACACTGAAATAAAAGCCCATCGACTTGAAAAGCAAGCAGGCGATAACTTATTTATTTGGAGCCTTTTGCAGCCTTCTTTTCATCATTTTCTAATCGTCTTTCCAATTTTTTAACATCTTCTGCCGGTGGAAGCGATTCGGGTCTTACTCCTCGTTGTAGTAAAATATCTCTTACTGCTTTGTTGTTTTCGACATGCTCTTGGGATATTTGGACCTGTTGATTAAGGTCCTTTTCAATAACATTGTGGCTGGTTAGTTCATTGGCAAAATCTTTTGCTTTAATGGTGAGCGTTGGTAAATAATCGGCCAAATGTTTAATAGCAGGTACACCTAATTTTTTCTTCATATCGTTGGTGCTAAAACACCGAATAATGCCTGATCGCCTTTAGATCGAATAATTGCAAATCCGGCGCTATCAACGCCACGTTCATATAGGATACCCGAAAGCATCTTTTCCGATTTGGTTAGCTTTTCGCGCGCAGTAAGTCGGTCAACATCCAACAATCGTTGTTCAATAATTTCCTGTTTACGGGTTTGTACCGCAAAATAGGTTTGAGCAAAGGCAATCGGCGGTTTTGCAGGGTCCCCATTTTGGGCAATTAAATAGCAGGCATAGCGGGTTAAAGCGATATCTTCAACTTCTCTTTGGGCGCCTTTAGCTATCGTTATCATTTTACCGACGTCGGCAAAATGATCTGAAACACCCGATCCGGCACTTTCTGAAGCTTTTTTTGCTTTATCAATTACATTTAAAAAATTAACCCATTTCGAGTAGCCCAATATTTCCTGTAATTCGCGGGCACTCCAGCACTCAATGCCGTTATAATTATAACAGGCTTGCTCAAACTTTTCGAATAACTCTAAAATGATTTCCTTTTTCAACGGGTTGTGATTAGAAGTTTAAGTTACCATTTTTTATTTAGTCTATGATATGAGCTGTATAAATTCCTCAACAAAATATGATTCATCGGCCGCCTCATCTGTGTATTCAACATTGGCAAACTCATGCCAGGTGGGGTCAATCCGAAGGTACACTATATCAGTAAATATTTCAGGCAGCTTCCATTCTTCGGCATAAAACCATTCGCCGAAAATTAGTTTCGATTGAATGAGTCTTTCCAAATCGGATAAATCGATGTTGGTCGGATTGGCGAAAACTATGGAAATATGTTTTTTATAATTGCCGCCATCGCGGTACAGGTAATTGAATTTTATGTTTGGCATTCGCCAAGATAGCTGTATGGACAAGGTTTGTCAATCGGAGATAAGTGAACTTTTAAACTATCCGACGGCAAGCTTACCACTTTCTTTCCAAATATAAGCTGGCATCGGTTCGCGCAATTGCCACTCAACATTCATTGGTTTCGAACCACTCGAATTTATGAAATTAGCCAGGCCTAAGAATACATACGACATTGTAAATCCGTACTCATCTTCATTTTGCTCTCTTACAAATAGCAGTATCTTTTTTTCCAGATCCTCGTGATTTATATAAGACAACCCTTTCGGCGACTCCGGTGATGTTGAGTTTTGTGACTGCCAATGAAATAAATAATCATTAATGGCATAATCATCATATAAGGTCGTCGGAGAATATTCTTTTTCTGATTTTTTCAACGTTACAAAAAGTGCTTCGGTATTTAAGTCTTTATTTAACGCTACTCCCTCCCGATTCGACGAAGACTTCTCAAATTGGTGCAAGCCCATCGCCACTAAAATCTGGTCTCTGTTATAACGACTGTGCACTTTTAGTGGGAATGGATGTCCTAATTCTATATCCTTTTCTATGAAATCAATTTTATCTATCAACACGTCTATTACTTCAATAATTTCATTCAATAATATTGGATTTTTCAATAGCTGTTTAAAAGAATCCTCTAACGACCTAAATCCAAAATCGGGGCCAGGCTGTTGCCAAACATCGTAATGGAACATCAATAGCATTACTTTTTCTTCGACAGTTAGACGTTTAATGCTGAAATTGTTAATTATCAATTCTTTAATTAAGAGAAGGTAGCTTACTGAATTGCATTGCAATAGCTTTTTTGTAATGCAACGTGTCAATTCGGTTTCGTTAGGCTCATTAAAATCAGGAACCAAGCCAGCTTCAACACACAATCGCTTCCAACCGCTTTTTCTATTTTTGTAAATCAATGGGAGGTCGATGTTTTGAAACTCGATGAAATTAGAAAGTGACAACTCCAAAGTTGACTGAAGATTGAAACTTCTAATTTTGACAATCAGTTGTTTTCTATTAAAACCGATGGCGGCGCTGATGTTTTTTAAGATAATTTCCTTTGCTTTCTTTTCTAAAACAATAGAGCAGCCCAAGGGTAGGTGGGGGAATTCCTCTTCAATTTCTTTAATAATTGAAGTGTGAGTTTTTCCAACTAACGCTCTAAATTTATGTTCGAAGTCATATTCGGGACGAGCATTCCCTACAAAATCTAAAACGGTTAAACAATCTTTATTTGCGGCCAATCTTAAACCCCTACCAAGTTGTTGAAGAAATATGGTTAAACTTTCGGTAGGCCGGAGAAACAAAACTGTATCAATTTCAGGAATATCAACTCCCTCGTTAAAAATGTCCCTCACAAATAAATAATTGATGTCTTTACGGCGAAGCCTCTCTCTTAAAGTTGTTCTATTTGTGGAGTTTTCGCTCGTTAAGTAATCTGCTTTTAAACCAGCAATAGTGAATTTTTCAGCCATATAGCGGGCATGCTCTTGGCTTACGCAAAAGCCAAGCGCTATAACATCGTGAATATCGGTTAAATATTTTTCGCAGTTGGTTAATATATCGCTTACGCGCCTATCGTCTTCGGTGTAAAGTTTAGTTAATTCATTAATTTCATATTTCCCATTTTTCCAGGAGAGCTTTGATAAATCAACATTATCTGATAATGCAAAATATTGGAATGGCGACAGTAGCTTTCGATTAAGCGCTTCTGGAAGTCTAATTTCTGCCGCAATAACGCCACAAAAGTCTTTTAAAATATCCTCGCCATCGCCCCGTTCAGGAGTTGCCGTTAAGCCCAATAATACTTTTGGTTTAAACTTATCAATAACGGGTCTGTAGCTCGACGCTGCAATGTGATGTACTTCATCGATAATAATAAAATCAAAAAAATCTTCAGAAAGCTTTACTTGATCTATTCGATTAGTTAACGTTTGAACAGACGCAAATACAAAGTCGAAATTATCGGGCTCAATACCATCGACCCAAAGCTCTCCAAAATTTGAATTTTTTAATACATATTGAAACGTCTGTCGGGCTTGCTCCAAAATCTCTTTGCGGTGAGCTACGAAGAGTAGCCTTGCCCGAGCATTGCTATCGTTAAAGCGTTTATAGTCGAACGACGATACCATAGTTTTTCCGGTCCCTGTTGCTGCCACCAACAGATTTTTAAATCTATTGCGGATTATCCTCTCAGATTGCAATTTCTCTAAAATCTCATCTTGGTAAGGAAAAGGCCTTAAATCGAAATAAGTAGTGACCCCTTGATAATCATATGATTTTTGAAGCTTTAGCGCTGTTGACAATTTTTTTACATCTTCACCATGTCTATACGCTTCAAAATCCTTATCAACCCAATAAGTGTCGAACGTCTTTTTGAATTTATCAATAATATGACTGATCTCTTTAGAAGTTACTTTCAAATTCCACTCTAACCCATTTGTTAATGCTGATCGTGAGATATTCGAAGACCCGATGTATCCGGTGTGAAAACCAGTGTTTCTTAAAAATAGATAGGCTTTTGCATGTAAGCGTTCATGATCCGAATTATAAGATACCTTTATTTCTGTATTTTTCAACCGCGACAAAAATTCAACGGCTTTAACGTCGGTGGCACCCATGTAAGAAGTGGTAATGATTTTTAATTTCTTACCACTATTCGTAAATTCCTCTAATTCTTCTTTAAAAATCCGGATACCTGAATATTTAATAAAAGACACCAACCAGCAGATATTATCAGAAGAGAGTATTTCCTTTTTTATTTCACTTTCTAACGATATGCCTACATTATTGCCCGTAAAAAGCTCACTCTGACTTAAACGTGTATAAGGGGTAATTTGCTTTATATGCTCGCCAAGATCGGAAAAGGGTGCATCCAATTTGGAAAAAACGGCTTCTAATATTTTGCCTTCGCTCTCAATTATATTACCGGAAAGATCAATTTTGGGTAACTCATCTATTAAAAGCTGAATAATCTTATTAGATAATTCTACTTGCAAATAAACTTTATTCTCTTCTTTGATTTCATTTAGCGCATACTTAATGGTTTCTGAAAGATAAGCACTTAAGTACCTAGCGGCCTCTTCTTTGTCTAAAGCTGTAGTTTTAATAAAAAAATTCTCGT
>JABDBM010000039.1 GCA_013288685.1 Bacteroidota bacterium
TTCCAATATTTCGCGTTTTATGGCTGGAATTTCCAGCCTGGTGGCAACGGTAAAAACAATATCGCGCGGGTCATTAATATGGCCGTCCTTTCCATAGCCGCTTTTCCCATCGTAAACCGTTACGCCGCGCCCCCGGTTGGTAATCGCTATTCTTATTTCATCACCCTTTGCGGAAACCACGGTAAGTCCGGTATATTGTTCAATACCATTTAAAATAAATTCAATCATTTGTGCCGCGCTTAAATAGGTAAGGATAGAGTACAGTGCGGGTTCGACCCCAAGGAAAAAAAGCGCTGCCGAAAATATTACAATGTTCAATAGCAATATCACATCGCTCACCTTTAATAGCTGCACTTTCTTGCTTACCAGCAACGCCGCTATTTCGGTACCATCAAGCACAGCGCCACCCCTTATGGCCAGACCAACACCAACGCCCAAAAAAATACCGCCGAATACTGCAGTGAGCAATTTATCGTGTGTAACATCAGGATAATTAATAAAGGCCAGACATAACGAAAGGCCGGCAATAGCCAGCGCACTCTTTACGGCAAAGGAAACGCCCAATTGCCGGTAACCCATAATTAAAAACGGCACATTAATGATAAAAATCAATATGGAAATTGGCAGGCCCGTTATTTTAGCCAACAGCATGGATATGCCTGTAACTCCTCCGTCAATAAACGCACTCGATAACAGAAAGCCCTTTATGCCCATACCGGCGGCCAGGATACCTATTATTACCAGTACAAAACTTTCTATGTGTGCTTTCGCTTTCATCCCTAAATATACACGGTTAATCTATAATTGAAACAAAACTAAGTGCAACTTGTAATTTATGAGGTAATACTTATGTCATGAAAATATTAAACATTCATAAAACTGTCAGTAACCAGGAAATTGTAGACCTGTTAAACGATAAATTAAATCTGCTCTTTAGGGAGCAGCGACAGATCGACGTTACATTTTCGGTAGAAATTAAGGATGACGCTGTAGAAATTTACCAGCGCGAAATTTACGAAGGATTTTTGTTCCGGATAAAAATTGAGGGAACCGAACTACACATCACCCGATCAGAACATTATGTAGATGATGTAAACTCACTCACCATTGAATCAATACTAAATACCCTTTTTGAGCAGTTGGCTGATGACGGTAAAGTGACGCTGATTTTGGAGGGATAGCAATAAGTCCGGGGTCCAGCGTCTTAAGTCAAATAATAGTACACTTTTTGACTCAAGACTGCGAACTAAAGACTTAAAATCAACCGTTTATCCAGCTAAATTTATACTCCAGCATTGGGTTTTTCATCCGTTCAGCTACGCGTAGCAGGCGGGTAGGCAGGTTCATGATATAATCGCGGGCTTTTTCTCCGGCTTCGTTTAACTCAACAGCGCTTTCAATGTGCCAGTCTTCAATCAGTTCTTTTAAAATATCAACGTAGTCAATAGCGGTATAAATACCCAGGCGCTGCGCAGCATCGGTAAAGTGGCCAAAGGTTTGGCCTATTTTCAAGCCAACTTCTCTTAAAAAGTGAGCCGGCATAACAATCTTTTTGCGCATCATATCCTCAAAGGCTATCATGGCCTCGTTGGGGTCAACCTCAAATATTTTTTCGATAAAGTATTTGTAAGCTTTGGCGTGGCGCGCCTCATCGCTGGCAATTACGCCGCACATTTTTGATAGCAAGGTATCCCCATCTTTTTTGGCCTGCGAAGCCACACGGCGGTGTGATACATTGGTAGCCAGTTCCTGGAACGAAGTGTATATAAAATTGCGGTACGGATCGTGCCCGGTACCGATATCAAAACCATCAGAAATAAGGTATTGTGTTGAAACCTCCATCATCCGCATATTAACACGGCCTGATAGGTACAGGTATTTATTCAGCAAGTCACCATGCCGGTTTTCCTCGCCGGTCCAGTGGCGGGTCCATTGCATCCATCCGCCTTCTTCACTGGTATCCACTCCCCTCACCATGGTAAGCCACGATTCATAAGTAGGCAGTGCTTCTTCGGTAATAGTATCACCAATTAAAACGGCTATTAAATCGTATGATAATCCCTGAGCGCTTTCCTGCAGTTCTTTAATTTCGCTAAAAAAAGTACTGCGCGACGAATCGGGTAAGAAATCAGATGGCTGCCATATCGTATCAATCGGCTTTAAATATTCATGCATTTTTTCAAGCATAAATTTTTCGATATGCAGCATCACCTCCCGGCGCTTTTCTTCAAAAAATATCATAACAATATATTAGGGTGCAAAGGTAATAATTTATAAAACAATAATTTTATCATTTATTACAGGTATTGCCAATGGCATTTTTTATGCAATCCGGCTGGTTTAAATAATAGCAGGTATGAACCAAAAATATAAAAATACCAATATAATCCACAAAATATCCAATATATTCCACATTTCAGCTATTTGGCACCCCCAGGTGGGCATTTATTTTTTCGTTAGGGTTAAAAATTGGAATTTTTTCCGCAATATAAGGAAATGGCACCCCAACGTTTATTTCCCGGCACCTTAACAAAAACATAAAATTCGGATAATATTTTTGCATGCCTTCGGCGTATGCCCATCCAACCGCCCGTCATCTTTTTCGCAAGCCGCTTCCTCCGCAAAAAACAAAAGTTATCAACATTTAAAATGGCGACGGTTTAGCCCGGGGTCACCTTTTTCTATCGCGCGCGGTGGCATAAAAACACCTTGCTGGTTCACAAAAACCGCTTGGTTATTTTACTTTTTTTTTCACCTTTTGATGCTTTTTAACCATAAATCAACGCATTTTAACGTCCGGGTTAAATATTTTTTCATTAAAAGCACTATAATGGCAACCTATTATAAGTTTAAACCCGTATAACCCTGCTCTGTATAACAATATTATCAATGTGGATAAATAATTGCTTAACAGTGTTGCGTTGCGAACGGTAAAATATAAAAAACCGAGGCTTTAGGCGCATAAATCATGGTTGTTTCCAGTGTTCAAAATCAGTGCGTTTCGGGGAAACTATCAATTTAAAAAAACTTTGTTTAATGTTTTCTGTTTCGGTGCAATAACAGTACCGTAGTAGCTTTTTTGGGGCCGTTTTAATTGTTATCGGGCGGCGCCGGTTTGGGTTGGATTGCTTTTTGTTAGTGAACTGAGCAACGAATTAGGTAAATGGGGTGTAAAAGTGCCTTTTTACCCGTTTATATAAATGTTTCTTGTGTGCGTGATATGTTTATATGTGCATAAGTATGTCTACTAACGTTTCAATTTTTTCAGTTACTTTATGCGGATTAAATTTATAGATAGTTAAAAATCTTATCAATAGTTTAATAAAAACCAATAATGTTTGTTCAAATTACAAAAGACGAATTTTTAAAAGAGGTTTCAAAAAAGGCCTGGTATCAAACCAACAATATTATTTGGACGGTTATATTTACTTATCCGGTTTTTAGCGTTGTTGACTTTATTTTCATCAATGATATATGGCTCCAGTTATTTTTCATCCGCCTAATAACTGTTATTGCTATACTTGGCCTTTATAGTTTTTTTCAGCGCAAAAATCTTAATTACAGAGTTTTGCTGCATATCACATTCTTTATGCTCTCGGTAACTTCGGCCGTTGTATGTAACATTATACCGCTCGAAAATTTAAATGTCTACTACCTTCTCTTTTCAGCCATCATACTGTTTTTTAACCTTCAGGTATTTTGGGAGCCTATAAATTCAGTTATCCAAACATTGCTGGCTTTGTTATTGGTAGCTATATTTTTTAACTTGCTTTGCCAGTTTACGTTAGATTTGGTAATTACCAACGGCGGTCAGTTTCTTTTTATTGTGGCGCTTATTTCGTGCCTGGTGCCAAGTGCCCGTTATAAAGTTATTGAACGCGAAGTGCGGTCGCAACTGCTAATCGAAAAATCGAATGCACAACTAAAAGACCAAAACCAGCACATTGCCGAAAAAAATAATATCATTGATGCACAGTACGAGCAGTTGCGCAAGCTGGACAGTCAAAAAAACAGCTTTATAAATATTGCGGGGCACGATTTGAAAAACCTGGTTGGCTCCATCATCATGAGTAACGAAATGCTGAAGGACGAGGACTACCGCCTAAGCCCCGACCAAAAGGAGCTGGTAGGCTATATTGCCGAGTCGTCCACCAAAATGCAATATCTGCTCAATAAGCTGATGGACGTAAAGGAGATTGAATCGCCTGAGATGAAGTTCAATAACGAGGTTTTTGATATCAACAGCGAAGTTTTACACGTATTCAGAGGCTTGTCTGAAACGGCACAAATGAAAAATATACATTTGGTAGACAATGTTTTAAAGCTGCCTTTAAATGTTAACCTCGACAGAGTGTTTGTAGGGCAGGTGTTTCAAAACCTGCTGTCAAACGCTATTAAGTTTTCACAAACCAATAACAACATTCGCGTGGTAACCAGTTTACAGCGCCAAAAATTTGTTTTTGAAATAATTGATGAAGGTATTCCGATTGGACAGGAGGAACTGGATATGATGTTTAACAAGCTAAAAACCCTTAGCGAAGCATCAGACCACATGGAAAGCAGGCTTGGATTGGGCCTTTCAATCGCAAAATTAATGACTCAGGAATTAGGCGGCGAATTAATGTACCGCAGTAATGATAACGGTAACTATTTTAGAGTGGAATTTTACGTAATAAACTAATAATGAACAAACCAATGAACAAATTTTTTACCTTATTAGCCCTTGTATTTCTTTTAAGTAAGGCATCATTGGCCCAAACCATCTCGTTTAAATCATTAGGATATGACGATGACGCCATTTATGGAATGAGCGGCGCCAGTTCACATTTTATAAAGATTTCACCGCTAACAGAAATTAACGGCAGTAAACTGGTGTTGTACCTGGAGCCTTCGCAGGCTTTAATGAAAGACAATTCTTTCGTTAACATCATAATTAATGATAAACCGGTTTATAGTGCCCGGCTTACCAGGGATTCGATACAAAAAATCTCGTTGACACTGACCCGCGAAAATCTATCGCCCGACAGATTCCTTAAGATCCAGGTTAAAACATTATTAAATATTTCGGACGACATTTGTAAGGATCTTGACAACCCTGCCATGTGGTTAAAGGTAAAGAGCTACTCGTACCTGGAGTTGCTTAAAAATAAAAACGGACTAAGTGAAGTAAATATCAGCAACTGTTTCGATTCAAAAAGAGCCATAGTTTATCCTTCCGATCCCACCCTGCTTGATTTAAAAGCGGTAGCTTGGGCTTATGCCAGGCTTAAGAAAACGCAAACCAAAAAGATAATGCTTTTTGAGGCTAACCAGGTTCCGGATAGCGTTAAAAATTATGTTATGGTAGGCAATATGTCGGTACTGCCCGAAGACAGGCGGTCACTTATAAAAGTAACCCCTCAAAGTGGCGAAGGTATATTTTACCTGTCGAAATCAATGGCTGTTGCAACCGACACCATTACGCAAATGGTTAACGAACGTGGCGTTATGGTTGCCCATAAATCTGTATCAACAGAAACCGTCCCGGCCGAAATACTTTTCATAAGCGGTGGTGACGATGCCGGCTATGGCAAAGCGATAACCGCATTAGCTAATATCAATATCCTGAATTCGAGCTTTGGCGATTATTTACTGGTTAACATTGCAGAAAATACTATCAGCAAAAGCGTTGACGAAAACCGGTCGAAAATAACACTGAAACAAATTGGCGGATCGAGCGATTTCCTTTCGGGTATTGGTTCATTAAAAAATTCATTTACGTTTAAAAACAGCGATTTTAGCTTTACTCCTAAAGAAGTTGATATTCATTTTATAGGTAACTATAGCGGTTTAAACCCCGGCGACAGAGGCTATTTTAACATTTATTTGAACGGGCTGCTTATCAGCAGCGAAAAGCTGGATGCATCGGGCAAATTAAACGCAGCTGTAACCATTAACCGTTATCAGCATCACAAGTATAATACGCTGGAGGCCGAATTCAGGTTTTTCCCTTCGAACGGCATTTGTAAAAACAGCTTTATCAATTTTTTTGGCGAAGTTGACGTTGACAAATCATATTTGGAATCGAAAAACCCTTTTATATCGTCTGACTTAAGCTTCTACCAATATCCCGAAGCCTTCAACAGCGGCACAACCCGCATCATTGTTTCAAAATCGGTTGCCAAATACGCTGCAGGTGCCATTGGCGAAATTGTTTATGAGCTTAATAATAACATCAACTCAAACAATTTCCCTGAGTTTTCTTATTCCGACGGGATAAATAGCACTGATTTAAAAAAATACAATGTAATTGCCCTGCTTGATAAAGATGATAAGTTTTTGAACGACAACTTTAAGAGCGATGCGCCAATACGGTTTAACCAAAACTTCAAGCTTTACAATACCGACAACGGAAAGGTTGTGTATTCATTGTCTGACACAGTTTCAACGGGCCTTGCCCAGATATTTTATGGCCGCAGTAACAATGCAACATTAATACTCACGGCAACGGGGTCGCACATGTCTGACGCATTCCTGGCCGCTGCCAAATCAATCACCGAACAGTTGTCGACACTATCAAGCAACGTTTGTGTAACGGATGTTAACTCGAACAAATATCTGTTCAATATCAATAAATCAAGCGAAAACCTGGAGTATGTTGATACAAAAAGCTCGCTCACCCAATTTTGGGATAGGTTTAACTTATACATATTGCTGGGGATACTCATATTGATATTACTTTCATTCCTTTATGTGCGCTCAAAAGTTCAGAAGTCGCAGGATGTATATAACGACTAATACCTTTTAGTCCTTAGTCGGAAGTCTTGATTCTTAAGTAAATAGCTATCTTAAGGCTGAAGACTTCCGACTTAAGACTAAGGACTTAAAAACAATTTTATTATTTTATCGAAGAAAAAAGTATGTCTATTCCTGAAATCTTGGTTAATGATGGGTTTATTACGCAGCGGGACAGGGAAAAGATTGATGATTTTTCGGCCAGGTCTGGCCAGTCTTTTATAAAAATAGCGCTTAACTACGGGTACATATCACGTAAAAACTACGAACGGTCGTTAATAAACGCCGGCTATACGTTACAGCCGATAAGAGAGCTGGACAAAAATGAAGATGTGCTGAGCAAAATTGACCTTAAGTTTGCCGACCAGCACGTTGCCATTCCGCTATACATGGCCAACGGCCGGATGGTAACCGTAATGGCCGACCCAACCAATCAGTTTTTTATAGATTTCATCAGGTTTACTTATGATTGTGAACCCGAGATAATTGTATCATCCGATTTGGATATTGTATGGCTCAGCAACAAACTTTTAGGCGGCGATTATGTAAAATCATCCGTTTTTGAGCTACTAAACCGAGATCCGGCTAATTCCGCCTTCACTACTTTTTCATCTGGTCAGCTGGTATTCTTTTTCGTTTTGCTGGGTTTGGTTGCAGCCGGGTTAATTATTAGCTTCAAAAATACTTCTATTATTATTAATATTATCATCAGTGTTTTCTTCCTGGTGGCTATATTGTTTAAACTATTTTTGGCGTTGGTAGGCTCACGTTTCGAGCTGCACCAGGCCGTTACCCGCGAGGATCTGAAAGAAATTGTAGAAGATGAACTGCCAATTTACACCATTTTGCTACCTGTATACAAGGAAGATAAACTGATTAAAAAACTGATATGGAATTTACAGGCTATTGATTATCCCCGTGAAAAACTGGACATAAAGCTGTTGATTGAGGAGGATGACGATAAAACGCTGAATGCGGTTCGTAACCTCAGTTTCCCCGCTATATTCGAAGTTATTGTGGTGCCGTTTCACATGCCTAAAACCAAACCAAAAGCATGTAACTACGGCCTTCACTTTGCCCGCGGCAAATATTTAACTATTTACGACGCCGAAGATATACCAGATACAGATCAGTTAAAAAAAGTGGTAGCCATGTTTAACAAGCTGCCATCAAACTTTATCTGCGTACAAAGCGCCTTGAATTACTACAATCGTAACGAAAATTTCTTAACCAGGATGTTTACGCTGGAGTACTCCTACTGGTTTGATTATATGTTGCCCGGCCTTGATACTCTGGATATCCCTATCCCATTGGGCGGCACAAGCAATCACTTTAAGCTCGACAACTTAGTTGAATTGGGCGCCTGGGATCCCTTTAACGTAACCGAAGATGCAGATTTGGGCGTACGCGCTTATATAAAAGGTTATAAAATAGCCGTAGTAAACTCAACAACTTACGAGGAAGCAAATAACGAACCCATTAACTGGATCCGCCAGCGTTCCAGGTGGATTAAAGGCTATATGCAGACTTACCTGGTACACATGCGTAATCCTGCTGCGCTGCTGCGAAAATTAGGGCTACGTGGCTTTTTAGGCTTTAGCTTTTTTATTGGTGCTACCCCCTTAACGTTTTTAGTGTACCCGTTTTTGCTGGCCATTTTCATTAGCTACCTGGTATTCGATTTATCGTCTATCCGCACCTTATTTCCGGATTGGGTACTGTTCATGTCTATATTTAACCTAATGGTGGGCAATATATTAATGATATATATTAATATGATGGCGGTGTTTAAACGACGGTTTTATGAGTTAATTCTGTTCTCCATAGCCAACCCGGTTTATTGGCTAATGCACTCGGTAGCTGCGTTTAAAGGGCTGTATCAATTGATAGTAAAACCTTTTTATTGGGAAAAAACTGATCATGGATTAAGTAAGGTTATCAATCCTACAAATGTTGTAAAATGAGAAACGAATCCAGATATCTGCTGCTTATAACCATATTACTGGCAATTTACTACCTGATATGTGGTTACTATTTAAACAGGCTGGGCTATATGAGCCAGGAAGCAATTTTTTATATCGAAAAATCAAAAATAATTCTGGATGGACTCGGCAACAGGCTAAAGGTGATGGGCTTAACCGCGCCGATACTGCCGTTTTATACTTCGTTTGTATTTTCCGGCCTTTCTATAATCCCTATCCCGGCCCCGGTAATAGCATCTGCTATTTTTACGGCTGTATTATTTTACATTATGGGCAGTATGCTGCTTGCCCGCATTAACGATTCCTTTTATCTGCTATTGTTAGTTGTAATTTTCGCAGTACATCCTGGCATCATATACGCTGCAACCTCCGGGAAATCGATATCAATGGTGCTGCTGTTCTTCTTCCTCTTCTTTTTTAACCTGTTAAAATTTTACCGGTCGAACACCACGTTCCACGTATCCATATCCAGTATCTGTTTGGTTATACTTATATTTTGCGACTATAAGTTTATCTGGCTTACGCTGTTCTTTATCCCGCTGGTATTATCCATCACTATACAAAGTTTAAACCTGGGCGAGCAGGAGTCCATATTCAGGCTGTTTCTTAGCTTCAATAACCCCTCATTGCGGCGTAAGCTCATTAACAAAACGTTTGCGTTGTACATCATCTTGTTTATATTACCGCTGTCATGCGTTGTATGTTACAAGTTGCTCAACTTAACCCACGCCAACGACTTAAACTATTTCAACGAAAGCCCCTATGCCAGCTGGACGGTTTTGGCAGATAAACTAAGCTTCGATCAATTGTCAACCAGTACCGTTTATCAATTACCCGAAACTTCTGTATTAATATCTGCAAGGTTTATTATTTATTGCCCGCTTATATTGGTTGCTCTTTATTTATTCAGAGATAGCACCTATCAAATTTTAACATTGCTTACGCCATTTGCCTTTGTTGAGTTTTTGCACATCAAATACGAAAAGGTGTTTTTAGCCCACGAATATTACCTGATGTTTATTGTGCTATCGTTATTGTGTATTTTCTACAAGGCACAAACCGTACGCAACAAAAACGCATTAAAAATATTTGTTGGCCTTATTGCGCTTATACAATTATATACCGGGTATATTTATTTGGAAAATTCATCTATTGGCGAAGAACGGAAGTTTATTACCACGTTTTTTAAACGTGAACCAGATGCCCGTCAGAACGAAAATCTTGAGTTGGCCAGCTATTTAAATCATTTACCCAAAAATACCCGCATTCTGATAGACGACGCCATTGCGTTCCCAATAGTAGCTTTTACCGACGATGTTAAGAAGCTGACTTTGCCGTATCAAACCGCTTTTTTAACTTCTATTGAAGCACCCGACAAATACGAAGACTACATACTGCTGGCTACCGACCGGAATACAGAGACAGGTTTTACCCAACTTAATAACAAATATGTACCTGTTATAAAAAAAGCAAACAGCACTCTTAAACTCCGCCGGGTTTTTGAAACTACTGACTGGATTTTGTACAAGATCGGGAGTTAATTATAACGGCAGTCCGGAGTCCCGATAATTATCGGGGCAGTAAAGTCCGAAGGTCAGTAAAAAAGCTTCATTGAGCTAAATTTAGGGTTTGGGGTTTAGGCGCCACCATCCTGCTTCAAAACCTGTAAGCTAACCGCAAACTGGTTTGATTCAAGACCGATTCGCCGCTTAGCCACCCTTCAAACCGAAACCCGGCTTCAGCGCCAAAGGCAAAAGTGTATCCCAGGCCAGGTGCATAGGCAAAATAAGTGTGGCTGGCCTCGTCGTTGTATTTTTGAGTGGCGAATGTAATTCCAGATTGCATTTCAACAAAAAGTCCGTCAATAGCGTAGTATTTTATTCCCGCCTTAAACGGTAAATAACCGTACGATGCCGGTACAACAGAATTAAAGTTGCGGCTATTATTCAAAAATGAATTGTAACCGCCCGAAAGCACAAACCAGGTATGTTGCGCAACAGGCAGTTCATATTTTAACGAAAATCCTAATATGACCTTGATATCGCCTGGGTACGCCGGCAAACCGGCCTCAACGCCAATATTAAATTTGCCACTTTCTTTTGTTGATGAGTTGGATGTGATTTGAGCAAAACTATTCAGACCAAATGTGATACAAACCCCTGTTACTAATAAGCACATTTTCATGGTGAAAAGATTTATATGAATAATGGGGGTATTGTGATATAAATTTAATTTTAATTAGATAATTTAAAACTCCTTACTTAGCCAGCAAAACAATTACAACGCGCCGGTTTTGATTCTGATCTTCGGCACTTAACTCTGGAAAAACCTTTGGTTCTTTACTTGCCAAACCTTTATAGCGCAATCTTTCAGCCTTTATTCCTTCGTCTATGAGGTAATCATAAATAAACTTCGCCCTATTTATTGATAAAGTATTTTTGTGGGTATCAAAATCCAATCCATCCCGGCCATCTGTTTCGCAACAAATATGCCCCTGGATCTCTATTTTAACATTGGGATTCTCTTTTAGGCAATTCTTTAAAGCCACCATATAGGGAATAGCTATTTGCCGCAAAAAATGCCTGCCGGGTTGAAAGGTGAATTCTTTAAAACTCACACTGTCGCCAATCTTAAGTTTTGGCAAATCGCTTATCCGGTTGTATACGCTATCGTCTTTAATTTTAATATTAACGGATGGCGGCTGGCTTGAAAGCATTTTGCCAATTTTATCTTCGGGTATTGTCCTTACAGGTATTTTAGCCGGACTAATCGCCTTCTGAGCTTTTGACACAATAATATCAACCCGGCGGTGAAACGGTTCGCCCAAAGGCGAAAGGTTTTTTGTGCTTGCATCAAGTTGTCCTTTACCATTGGCAACTATCTTTATATTCTTGCTGTGCAGACTTAACAAATATTTTTTCACCTCTTCGGCCCGCACTTTTGATAAACTATCGTTAGAATCTCTTTTCCACAGGTAATCCGCGAAACCGTATATACGCACTGTCATCGTATCGGTTAACGAACGGTTAAGCGAGTCGAGCGTAGCTTTATGATGAGCAGTTAAGGCTGTTTGGTTGATATTATAAAACAGCCTTACCGTATCTATAGGGGATGCTTGTGCGGGTAAAACCTTCAGAAAAATAAATACGCAAAGCAATAGTTTATAATTCATTTGTTTAGTGGTTTGGCTGACAATAGCGGTTTCAACAATAATGCGAGGGCATTTTTTGTATAAGTTTATTTGCGGTAATATAGTAAGGATGAGAGAGATTTGGAAATAAAAAATAACGCGGAAAGAGAACTAGTATAAACACAAAAACCCCTTAGTTCAAATGAACTAAGGGGTTACAATACACCATTTAAGGTAATAAGATTTGGCACCGACCTACTCTCCCCTCCGTCTTTCAGCCGGACATTACCATCGGCTCCGGCGGGCTTATCCGCCTCATGGCGGATCTGAATAAAAAGAGCCATAAAACAAGAAAACCCATGAACAAATGTTCACGGGTTTCTTTAAGATTTGGCACCGACCTACTCTCCCATCCGTCTTTCAGCCGGACATTACCCCCGATAGCTATCGGGGCGGCTCCGGCGGGCTTATCCGCCTTATGGCGGATCATAATAAAAAGGCCGTAAAACAAGAAAACCCATGAACGATTGTTCACGGGTTTCTTTAAGATTTGGCACCGACCTACTCTCCCACATTTTACTGCAGTACCATCGGCTCTGGCGGGCTTAACTTCTCTGTTCGGAATGGGAAGAGGTGGACACCGCCGATATAGGCACCTGAATATTTTTATAGTTGAGGCGAAAGCTAAAAGCTCAAAGGCGAAAGGTTTTTACTTTCGGTCTTTACTGACTTTTCCGACTTTCCGACTTCAACTTAAACATAATTGAAAGAAGTAAGTAGATTGAGAAAACAACAATATTAGTTTTTGTTGTGATTAGAAGTTGGAGTTTACTGATTAGTTACCTAATCTCTGTGCTCTTATCTCTAATCACTTTAATTACCTGCTATGAGAAAGCTTCGGGCGATTAGTATTACTTGGCTATGATGTCACCACCTTTATACCTGTAACCTATCAACGTAGTAGTCTGCTACGACCCTCAATGGAAGTCTCATCTTGTGGCTAGTTTCGCACTTAGATGCTTTCAGCGCTTATCTATTCCCAACGTAGCTACTCTGCAATACAGCTGGCGCCATAACAGATTCACCAGAGGTTAGTCCAACCCGGTCCTCTCGTACTAAGGTCAGCCCCACTCAAACTTCCTGCGCCCACAACAGATAGGGACCGAACTGTCTCGCGACGTTCTGAACCCAGCTCGCGTGCCACTTTAATGAGCGAACAGCTCAACCCTTGGGACCTTCTCCAGCCCCAGGATGTGACGAGCCGACATCGAGGTGCCAAACCTCCCCGTCGATATGAGCTCTTGGGGGAGATCAGCCTGTTATCCCCAGCGTACCTTTTATCCTTTGAGCGATGGCCCTTCCATGCAGAACCACCGGATCACTATATCCGTCTTTCGACCCTGCTCGGCTTGTCTGCCTCACAGTCAAGCAAGCTTATGCTATTGCACTCCACGTACGGTTACCAAGCGTACTGAGCTTACCTTTGAAAGCCTCCGTTACCTTTTTGGAGGCGACCACCCCAGTCAAACTACCCGCCAAACAATGTCCCCCGTCATACGGGGTTAGACACCAGATACAGAAAGGGTGGTATTTCAACGTTGACTAAATGACTCCTGGCGAAGCCACATCACAGTCTCCCACCTATCCTACACATCCTGTAGCCGATTTCAATGTTAAGTTGTAGTGAAGGTGCATGGGGTCTTTCCGTCCCGTTGCGGGTAACCGGCGTCTTCACCGATACCACAA
Source organism: Bacteroidota bacterium (assembly GCA_013288685.1). Classification (GTDB taxonomy): domain Bacteria; phylum Bacteroidota; class Bacteroidia; order Sphingobacteriales; family Sphingobacteriaceae; genus Mucilaginibacter. The sequence continues at coordinate 13,633 of JABDBM010000039.1, forward strand.
TTTCACCGAGCTCATGGCTGAGACAGCGCCCAGATCGTTACACCATTCGTGCAGGTCGGAACTTACCCGACAAGGAATTTCGCTACCTTAGGACCGTTATAGTTACGGCCGCCGTTTACCGGGGCTTCGATTCAATGCTTCGAATTGCTCCTAACATCCCCTCTTAACCTTCCGGCACCGGGCAGGTGTCAGGCCATATACGTCATCTTTCGATTTTGCATAGCCATGTGTTTTTGTTAAACAGTCGCCTGGGCCTTTTCACTGCGGCTCCATTGCTGGAGCGCCCCTTCTCCCGAAGTTACAGGGCCATTTTGCCGAGTTCCTTAGCCATGATTCACTCGAGCACCTTAGGATTCTCTCCTCGACTACCTGTGTCGGTTTACGGTACGGGTTTTTATAACCTGAAGCTTAGCGGGTTTTCTTGGAAGTCTGATTACCTGAACTATCCCCTTACCCGAAGGCTCAAGGTACTATCAGCTTTCAGCAAGATCTGCGGACTTTCCTACAAACCTTATACCTACGGCCTTTAACGAACTATTCCGTCAGTTCGCGTCAGTGTCACTACTCCGTCACCGCATCGCAGTCATAAAAAGTACTGGAATATTAACCAGTTGTCCATCGGCTACGCCCTTCGGCTTCACCTTAGGCCCCGACTAACCCTGATCCGATTAGCGTTGATCAGGAAACCTTAGTCTTTCGGTGGGCGGGTTTCTCTCCCGCCTTATCGTTACTTATGCCTACATTTGCTTTTCTATTCCCTCCACAGTTGCTTGTCGCTCCTGCTTCTCCGGTTAATAGAATGCTCCCCTACCAGATGCATTGCTGCAAATCCATAGCTTCGGTATACCACTTGATGCCCGTTTATTATCCATGCCCGATCGCTCGACTAGTGAGCTGTTACGCACTCTTTAAATGAATGGCTGCTTCCAAGCCAACATCCTAGCTGTCTGTGCAATCGGACCTCGTTAGTTCAACTTAGTGGTAATTTAGGGACCTTAGCTGATGGTCTGGGTTCTTTCCCTCTCGGCCCTGGACCTTAGCACCCAGAGCCTCACTCCCGTGTATATCAAAAAGCATTCGGAGTTTATCTGGATTTGGTAGGATTTGACTCCCCCGCACCCAATTAGTAGCTCTACCTCTTTTTGACTCGACCACGAGGCTGTTCCTAAAAACATTTCGGGGAGTACGAGCTATTTCCCAGTTTGATTAGCCTTTCACCCCTACCCACAAATCATCCGGAAACTTTTCAACGTTTATCGGTTCGGTCCTCCAGTACCTGTTACGGCACCTTCAACCTGTCCATGGGTAGATCACAAGGTTTCGCGTCTACCTCCCCTGACTATACGCCCTATTCAGACTCGCTTTCGCTTCGGATCCGTGTCTTAAACACTTAACCTTGCCAGGAAAGAGTAACTCGTAGGCTCATTATGCAAAAGGCACGCCGTCACGGATTGCTCCGCTCCGACCGCTTGTAAGTACACGGTTTCAGGTTCTATTTCACTCCCCTGTTCGGGGTTCTTTTCACCTTTCCCTCACGGTACTGGTTCACTATCGGTCTCTCAGGAGTATTTAGCCTTACCGGATGGTGCCGGCAAATTCCCACAAGGCGTCTCCGACCTCGCGGTACTCAGGATACCACTATCCGCTTATCAATTACCCGTACGCAACTCTCATGCTCTATGGTTGGGTTTCCCACCCCATTCCGGTTTTCTTTAAGTTTCATGTTGTGGTCCTATAACCCCTACTATGCCGTAACATAATAGGTTTGGGCTGTTTCCCTTTCGCTCGCCACTACTCAGGAAATCACTGTTGTTTTCTCTTCCTATGCTTACTTAGATGTTTCAGTTCAGCACGTTCGCGCATTTATGCAACTATTCTTCAAATAGTTAGGTTTCCCCATTCGGAAATCTACGGATCAATTCATATTTGCTAATCCCCGTAGCTTATCGCAGCTTATCACGTCCTTCATCGCCTCTGAGAGCCAAGGCATCCCCCGTGTACCCTTTCTTACTTTCTTCTACTATATCGCCTTTTGCTCGATATGTATGCTTTTTGATTCTTGCTGTATCTTTTGATACAAGAATTTCAGATTCATGAGCCAGGACCGAAGTCTTGTTTCTTGTCTCTTGGTTTCTTGTCTCTTCAGAGTCACAGCAGTCCTCTATACTGTTGTCTTCTCTTTCAATTTACTTCTTCCAATATGTCAAAGAACTTTTACCCCGGTCTTCCGTTGCGGATCGCCTTTTTCATTATCCATCTCTTGTTAGAGTTATGGTGGGTATCGTGGAGAATAACGGATTCGAACCGTTGACCCCCTGCGTGCAAGGCAGGTGCTCTAGCCAGCTGAGCTAATCCCCCTTCAAGATGAGTGTTTTAGTAGTAGTTTTTAGTGGCAGTTCTTTTACTGCTACTTTCTACTCCCTACTGCCACTCCTTATGTAGTCCCGAGCAGATTTGAACTGCTGACCCCTACATTATCAGTGTAGTGCTCTAACCAAGCTGAGCTACAGGACTATGCGATTTTAGATTTTAGATTTACGATTTCAGATTTAGTTAATCGTAATTCGTAAATCGTAAATCGTAATTTCTTACAATCTCGTTTCCTCAGATGATTAAAGCCACCTTTTGGCTTCATCTTTTGGGTTTTCCTTTTGTCTTTTTGTTGTAATATAAGAAAATGGTCATGCAGCTAACAGCTTTTGCTGTTATGTCTTTTGAGAGAGAGTCTCGGATACTGCTCCAGAAAGGAGGTATTCCAGCCACACCTTCCGGTACGGCTACCTTGTTACGACTTAGCCCCAGTTACCGGTTTTACCCTAGGACGCTCCTTGCGGTTACGCACTTCAGGCACCCCCAGCTTCCATGGCTTGACGGGCGGTGTGTACAAGGCCCGGGAACGTATTCACCGCAGCATTGCTGATCTGCGATTACTAGCGAATCCAACTTCACGGGGTCGAGTTGCAGACCCCGATCCGAACTGTGAATGGCTTTTTGAGATTGGCTCCCTGTTGCCAGGTGGCTGCCCTCTGTACCATCCATTGTAGCACGTGTGTAGCCCCGGACGTAAGGGCCATGATGACTTGACGTCGTCCCCTCCTTCCTCTCTATTTGCATAGGCAGTCTGTTTAGAGTCCCCACCTTAACGTGCTGGCAACTAAACATAGGGGTTGCGCTCGTTGCGGGACTTAACCCAACACCTCACGGCACGAGCTGACGACAGCCATGCAGCACCTAGTTTCGTGTCCCGAAGGACTGATACGTCTCTGTATCATTCACTAACTTTCAAGCCCGGGTAAGGTTCCTCGCGTATCATCGAATTAAACCACATGCTCCTCCGCTTGTGCGGGCCCCCGTCAATTCCTTTGAGTTTCACCCTTGCGGGCGTACTCCCCAGGTGGAATACTTAACGCTTTCGCTTTGACGCTAACTGTATATCGCTAACATCGAGTATTCATCGTTTAGGGCGTGGACTACCAGGGTATCTAATCCTGTTTGATCCCCACGCTTTCGTGCCTCAGCGTCAATCATACCATAGTAAGCTGCCTTCGCAATTGGTGTTCTGTGACATATCTATGCATTTCACCGCTACTTGTCACATTCCGCCTACCTCTAGTACATTCAAGCCCATCAGTATCAAGGGCACTGCGATAGTTGAGCTACCGTCTTTCACCCCTGACTTAACAGGCCGCCTACGCACCCTTTAAACCCAATAAATCCGGATAACGCTCGGATCCTCCGTATTACCGCGGCTGCTGGCACGGAGTTAGCCGATCCTTATTCTTACCATACATTCAGCTCGATATACATATCGAGGTTTATTCTGGCACAAAAGCAGTTTACAACCCGTAGGGCCGTCTTCCTGCACGCGGCATGGCTGGTTCAGGCTTCCGCCCATTGACCAATATTCCTTACTGCTGCCTCCCGTAGGAGTCTGGTCCGTGTCTCAGTACCAGTGTGGGGGGTCATCCTCTCAGATCCCCTAAACATCGTAGCCTTGGTAAGCCATTACCTTACCAACTAGCTAATGTTCCGCATGCCCATCTTTATCCTATAAATATTTGATCACAAAACAATGCTGCTTCGTGATGTTATGCGGGCTTAATCTCTCTTTCGAGAGGCTATCCCCCTGATAAAGGTAGGTTACATACGTGTTACGCACCCGTGCGCCACTCTCATGGAAAGCAAGCTCTCCAATCCCGTCCGACTTGCATGTATTAGGCCTGCCGCTAGCGTTCATCCTGAGCCAGGATCAAACTCTCCATTGTAAAATGTGTTTGTTTGCTCACTGACCCTATTATTAATAATAGAATCTGTAAAATAAATTATTCTTTTTACAGTATCCTTCTCTCTTTTTGTTTCATAACCGCTTTGTCTTGCGACTCCGCTGTTACGCTACATGATTTTCCATCTCTTATAAGAACTTTGCGCTTCCCTGTCTCAGTTCAGCTTATTATATTTCGGCTATTTTATTCGCCTCAATTTTCAATTTTACAAACCAGAAATCGCTCCTGGTTTTTTGTTTTTTTGTCCCGCTTCTTTTTCTTCTTTTTCTTTCTCTCTTGCGGGCTGCAAAGGTAACAACCTTTTTGTATTTTGCAAACTTTATTTTTTATTTATTTTGTTTGCTTTTTCCCGCTTTCACGCTCTCTTTTCTTCCTCGTTTGCGGGCTGCAAAGGTACATTCTTTTTGGCTCCCTGTCAAGCTTTATTTTTGCTTTTCTTTTGCCTTTTCCCCTGTATCCTCCTGCATTTCAATGAACTTCCGCTTCCTTATTTGCGGGCTGCAAAGGTACCAACTTTTCCCATTCCTCCAAATTGTTTCTATGCTTTTTGTACGGCGTCTCCTTAACACTTTGATTTACTGCGCGAAAAAGTTTAATGGGCTCTGTTTGCCCACAACGGTCACTCCCCTTTAAGCGTGCCCATATCACTGTTTTATAGCTATCAAGCCGCTTTACTAATGAAAATAGTCTTTATAATAAATACTGCTTCTATCGCCGAAAGGCTAAGAAAAGCCAGCCATTGCCTTATAACGTATACAAACGATAGCCGAAAGGCATAGCCCACGATGCATCCTTCGTAAAGTTTTCTCGCTGCGCGCGAAATGACATAGTGGTGAGTAGTGTCGATGTAGTTAAAGGAAGGTCCCTATACTATTATATACGCATCACGAATAAAATGGCTGGCCTCGGTATAAGAAGCGCCGGATGCTTTTTACACAGTATATATAGTATGCCCTTATTTGTTTTCTACACCTTATATATATGGAATACCTTTATAAAAAAAATGGCGTTATTATACCATATAAGCATACCTTATATAATAGATATCATTACAGGACTAAATAGCGGGCAATTGATCGTACGATGCGCGATAATCTATAAAAACCAACAATCATTGTTCAAGCGCCTAATTGGTGTTAAAAGATGTTAAATAGCGCCTATATATATATAGCCTACCAAGCAACGTTATATATTAGCCGAAAAATCGACGTAAAATAAATAATTGACTGATTTATATTATTCCCTATCTTTGCAAAATGTTTAAAAAACAACTAACGTTATTAGCCTGTGTGTTTGCTATTTTAATTATTACACTGGGCAGTTGTAAAAGTAAATACGAAAAACTCCGTACCAGTAACGATAATGCCAAAAAATACGCTGAAGCGCTTAAACTGTACAACAAAAAAGAGTATTCGAAAGCTTTAGGACTTTTTGACGATCTGATTACCCGCTATCGCGGCTACGCCGAAGCTGAATTGATGTTTTATGATTATGCTTATACAAACTACAAGCTAAAAGATTATACTTCGGCGAGATATCATTTTAAAAACTTTGCGGATACTTATCCATCAAGTGCCAAAGCCGAAGAATGCCGGTTTATGGCTGCATATTGCTACTATCTTGATTCGCCGATCTTTTCGCTCGATCAGGATAACACCAATAAGGCTATTGAATCGTTACAGCTATTCATTAACTTGTACCCAAAAAGCGACCGTGTTGCCGAGGCCAGCAAACTGATACAAAACCTACGCGATAAACTGGAAGAAAAATCGTACGCTAACTCGAAACTGTATTTAACTATTGGCGACTACCAGGCGGCAGTTATTGCATTTGGCAATACCCTGCGCGATTACCCGGATACTAAATATGCCGAAGAGCTGGAGTATTTAACCATAAAAGCACAGTACCTATATTCGGAACATAGTAGTCCGTTTAAACAGGAAGAGCGTTATAACCTTACCATAAACTATGCGCAACAGTTTATTGATAAGTATCCTAAAAGTAAATACCTTGCAGACGCAACCGGTTATATAAAAGATAGCAAACAGGATATTATAAAAGCCAAAACTGAATTAGCAGATGCTTTTGGTAACCCTAAAGCTATAGAAAAACTGGCTAAAAAGGATACAACAAAAACACAGCCCTCATCAGAAAAGGGCAATGACAATAAAAAAATTCCAAATTAAAATTGATATGAACGTTATTAATAATAACACCAAGCCTGCCGTTGCAAGCAGCACAATAACCCGCGATTTGCGCGAGTTAGATGTAAAAACCGACAACATTTACGAGTCGCTTGTTATTATGTCAAAGAGAGCTAACCAGATCTCGAATAACATAAAAGAAGAGTTACATCAAAAACTTTCGGAATTTGCTTCATCAAATGATAACCTGGAAGAAGTTTTTGAAAACAGGGAGCAAATTGAGATCTCCAAATACTACGAAAAGTTGCCAAAACCCTCACTGGTAGCTATTCAGGAATTTTTAGATGATAAAATCTATTACCGTAACCCGGCAAAAGAAGTATAATATCCCCCAGCCCCCTAAAGGGGAGCAGAAAAGGTTTTTAAAAAAACTCCCTTGTGGGAGTTTTTTTGTTTATTTTTAATTTTTCATTCCCCCTTTAGGGGGTCAGGGGGTTTGAGTTTATGCTTGCTAATAAAAATATAGTTTTAGGCGTATGCGGCAGTATAGCCGCATACAAGTCGGCAACGCTGGTGCGTTTAATGATAAAGGCCGGGGCCAATGTGCAGGTAGTGATGACACCAGACGCGACCAATTTTATTACTCCACTAACCCTTTCAACACTTTCAAAAAAGCCAGTTCTGGTTGAATATTTTATTGCTGAAACCGGCGAATGGAATAACCATGTGGAACTTGGCCTATGGGCCGATTTGTTGGTGATAGCGCCCGCAAGCGCCAACACACTGGCTAAAATGGCCAATGGCTTGTGCGATAACTTATTGATGGCTGTTTACCTTTCGGCGAAATGCCCGGTTTATTTTGCCCCTGCGATGGATCTGGATATGTGGAAACACGATGCTACCACCGAAAACATCAGCAGGCTTCAATCTTTTGGCAATATCCTTATCCCCCCGGGCAGTGGCGAACTGGCCAGCGGTTTGCATGGCGAAGGGCGTATGGCGGAGCCAGAGGAGATTATTGCATTTCTATCGTCCGACATTAAAAAAAAGCTCCCCTTAGCTAATAAAAAGATATTGGTTTCTGCGGGGCCCACTTATGAAGCTATTGATCCCGTTCGCTTTATCGGCAATCATTCATCAGGTAAAATGGGGTTTGCCATAGCCGATCAACTGGCTTTAATGGGTGCCGATGTTACGTTGGTTTCGGGGCCGTCGGCCCAAGTAAGCAAACAGCATTCGGTTACCCGTATTGATGTTACTTCGGCCGCTGAGATGCTGGAAGCCTGCTTAGCGAATTTTAAAAGTTCGGATGCATGTATTATGAGCGCGGCCGTTGCCGATTACACACCGGTTACCGTAGCATCGCAAAAAATCAAGAAAAAGGAAACCAATTTTAGTATCGATCTTAAAAAAACCACTGATATTTTGGGCGAACTGGGCAAGTTAAAAAGCTCCAAACAGGTATTGGCTGGTTTTGCTTTGGAAACCAACGACGAAGAAAAAAACGCGATTGACAAGCTGGAAAGAAAAAACCTTGATTTTATTGTATTAAATTCGCTGAACGATGAAGGCGCCGGTTTTAAAAAAGACACCAATAAGATTACCATTATAGATCGCAACGGAGAGAAAACAGCATTTGGCCTAAAAAGCAAGGCTGATGTAGCGCGCGATATTTGTTTGAAAATTGCTGAACTGATAACACCATGAAAACATTAATTTTCTGCATCCTGTTATTTTGCATTTGTAGCATTACCGCTGCGCAGGATTTAAATGCCCGCGTGCAAGTAGTTTCTCCAAAAATACAATCAACCAACAAGCGTATTTTCCAGACGCTGGAAACCGCCATGAAGGATTTTTTAAATGGCCGCAAATGGAGCGCCGACGCCATTTTACCAGCTGAACGCATCGACTGCAACTTTGTATTAAACATTACCAACTGGGATGGCAGCAGCAGCTTCAGCGGCGAATTACTGATCCAATCGTCGCGTCCGGTTTTTAATTCATCATACACTACCACGCTTTTAAATGCCTACGATAAGGATATTGATTTTACCTATACCGAAGGGCAAACCATTGACTATACCGATCAGAATTTTCAAAGCAACCTGGCTTCTATCATGGCTTTTTATGCCTATATTATTGTAGGGATGGATTATGACAGTTTTTCGCGCTTTGGGGGTAGTACTTATTTTACGTATGCCCAGGCAGTGGTTACCAACGCGCAAACATCATCGTACAAGGGCTGGAAGGCTTTCGATGGCACTACCAATCGCTACTGGCTGTCGGAAAACCTAAACAATAAACTGTACCAGCCACTGCGCAGCTTTATGTATGATTATCACCGCAACGGGCTTGATGTAATGGCCGACAATACCGGCAAAGGACGTAAAGAAATAACCGACTTGCTCCCGGTTCTCTCGCAGGTTGACAGGCAACGCCAGGGCGCCATGTTCCCCCTCGTATTTTTTACCGCTAAATGCGACGAGTTGATCTCCATTTTCAGCAAAGCCGACGGGCAGGACAGGATTGCCGCCATGAATGTTTTAAGCCAGGCTGATCCTTCGAACGGGTTGAAATACCAGGCGTTGGGGAAAAATTGAATTTGATTTCGGATTTAATTGTCTGAACCATGATTTATAGGATTTATGGATTAAAGGATTTTGATTGTATATTCAAACTAACCTTATTATAAACTCCAATGAAACGTAACGACTTGCTTTGGAAAGCAGCACTGGAAGACCTTTTTGAAGACTTCTTGCTATTTTTTTATCCGAGATCCCGTGTGACGTTTAACCTGAATAAAGGTTTCGAATATTTAGATACCGTCTAAAATCACCCATCGCTGAAATCTAAAAATCCGATCCCGATAGCTATCGGGACGAAGTTCCGATTTCCTAAATCCTCTGTCACACTCCTCCACTTCCGCGCGTCTCTTAACTGAAGATCACGACGATACGCAAAATTTCTCGTCGTATTTTTCACTAAATAAAAAAATAATTCACAAATAATTTGCAAATACGAAATCTATCGTACATCTTTGTACGAAGAGATTCGTATAATAAAATAATATGGAAATGAAACCAACAGAAAGCGAACTGGAAATTTTGCAGGTAATCTGGAAAAAGGGCCAATGCACCGTTCGCGATGTGCACGAAGAACTGGCAAAAAGCAAGGATGCGGGCTATACTACCACCCTTAAACTGATGCAGATAATGCACGATAAAGGAATGGTTGAGCGCGATACTACTTCCAAAACGCATTTGTATAAAGCTTTGGTTACCCGCGAACAGGCCCAGCAAACCGCACTTGATAAAATTATATCAACCGTATTTAAAGGCTCAACTTCCGATTTGGTGATACAGGCCCTGGGCCATCACCGCGCTTCGAAAGATGAGATTGATGCGATTAAAAGTTATTTGAAACAGTTTGAGAAGGGTGATTAGAGGTTAGAGAATGGAGATTAGTCCGAAAAAACAAAAAAAACTTCCTTCTTAACTAATCTCTAACCTCCGACCTCTAATCTCTCGAAACTAAATTCTAAACAAAATGGAACCCATACTATACAACATCGGCCAGGTTTTAGGAATAACCATTATCCATTCGTTATGGCAGGGGCTTATCCTGTATATGGTTTTGCGCGTTGTTTTTACCGCAATTCCTGCTTTGCCTTCGGTAAAAAAATATAACCTGGCCATTGTTGCCATGGCTTCTATAGCTGTATGGTTTTTCTACACCTTATTTATTGAGTTTAGCTCTTATAACTGGACAAATTTAAAGTTAGCACCTGCCACAACACTGATTAATCCAGCTTATCAATTGCAGGCGCAGCATCATCAGTCGTCGTCCTTTTACAGGATGATTGCTGCGTACCTGCCTTACGTATCTGTTTTGTATTTAATTGGGCTGCTGGTAAACCTAACCAAACTGGGTTGGGAATGGAACAAAATCAGGCTGATCAAACAATCGCTTATCCCGGCCGAGCAGATGCAGCAGTACATCAACAAGTTTTCAAAAAAACTGAATATCAATAAATATATACAACTAAAATTCAGCAATATAGTTAACGTACCCTGCACTATCGGCTATTTTAAACCGCTCATATTGCTACCGGTATCTTTAGCTACTTATTTATCGGCCTGCGAAGTGGAGGCTATTTTACTACACGAACTCTCGCACATTAAACGAAATGATTACCTCATCAACCTGCTGCAGCAAGTAATATCGGTGATACTTTTCTTTAATCCGTTTGCACAATTAATAAACCGCATCATCAACCTGGAAAGAGAAAACGGCTGCGACGACCTGGTTGTTGAAAAAACAGGAAAGCCCTTAATTTATGCCCAGGCCCTCTTAAAACTCGAGGAAAACAGAGGGCCGCAGCTAAAACTGGCGCTTGCCGCAACAGGCAAAAAGAATTATTTACTACACAGAATTGAGAGAATCATGAAAACTAAAAAACCAATCGGAAATATACGCCACCTGTTGATAGCCACCTTATTGCTGGCTGGTGGCCTGGGCAGTATTGCCTGGTTTAACCCGGAAATTGCCAACGGCAAACCGGCCAATGCTAAGGGACTTAAATCACTTGCTAAAGCAAAGTCCAATTTAGCTCAACAAGCATTAACTGCTTTTGCTTACGCAGATGACTCGAACAAGTATATCCGCATAAGCGATACCTCTAAAAAGAAAAAAGGAACAGTTGCAGCTGCCGATACCAACGCGAATAAAAAGGAATATAACATCGCCGACTCTGCTGATCATTCAGAAAACTACAACTTTAACTTCAATTTTAATAATGAGCCCTGGGCCGATTCGCTGAAGAAATTCTATTCGGGCGCCGCTTGGAAAAAGCAAGTGGAAATGATGAAGCAGCAAGGCGAAGAAATGCGGAAAAAATTCAATAGTCCTGAATGGAAGCAGCAAATGATGGCGATGAACAAACAGGGCGAATGGATGAAAAAACAATTTGACAACCCGGAATGGAAAGCGCAGATGGAAAAGCAGGGCGAGTGGATGAAAAAACAATTTGACAATCCTGAATGGAAAGCGCAGATGAAAAAACAGGGTGAGTTGATGAAAAAACAATTCGATAACCCTGAATGGAAAGCACAGATGAAAAAACAGGGCGAGTTGATGAAAAAACAGTTCGATAACCCTGAATGGAAAGCGCAGATGGAAAAGCAGGGCGAACTAATGAAAAAACAGTTTGATAACCCTGAATGGAAAGAACAGATGGAAAAACAGGGTGAACTAATGAAAAAACAATTCGATAACCCTGAATGGAAGGAAGAGATGAAAAAACAGGGCGAGTTGATGAAAAAACAATTTGACAGCCCCGAGTGGAAAAAGCAAATGGAAGACATGCAGTTTTATTTTAAAGACTCCACCAATTTTAACTTTAAAGATTCCACAAACTTTAAGCATAAAGCTAAGGCGGTTAAGAAATCGGTGAAGAAGGGGTAGTAATTAGTGATTAGAGGTTAGTGATAAGAGGTTGGATGGAAATGTCTTGAAATAGCCCAAATAGCGAGCGGTTTGAAACCATCGCTATGGAAAAGCACAGTTTAATTAGTTAATGAATCAAAATTGGTTTTTTAGTTGAAACAAATGACTAAAGCCAACGACTAATAAGAAAAGAAAATGGAAAATACACTGTATAACATTAGCCAGGTTGTAGGGATTACCATTATCCATTCGCTGTGGCAGGGGTTGCTCATCTATTTTGTATTGCGAATGCTGCTGATGTTCGGCGCGCAGTTACCGGCATCAAAAAAATACCTGCTGGCTGTAAGCAGTTTAATGGCTATAACCGGCTGGTTTTTATACACGTTAGTAAACGAAATAAGTATTTATAACTGGTTGGCTGTTGTACCCGAAAAAATATCGGCTATGCCTTTAATGCTCGACTTACCTGCAAACATGCACCAGTTTAACGATCAAACCATCCGATATTATTATAGTATCGAGGAATACTTGCCCTATATAAGTTTGGTGTATGCAGTCGGGTTGTTGTTCAATATAGCCCGGCTTATACTTGGCCGCCGTAAAATAAATGCTATTAAACAAACCATGAGTATTGACATTGTTTTACAACGGCAAGTAAACAAATTCACCGATATGCTGAATATAGACCACAAAGTAAAGGTCGGCATCAGCAACCTAATTGATGTGCCCTGCATGGTGGGCTATTTTAAACCGCTTATCCTTTTGCCCTTTACCCTAACTACCTATATGAGCGCCGAAGAAATTGAGGCCATTTTACTGCACGAACTAACGCATATTAAACGTAACGACTATGTTATAAACCTGCTGCAGCAAGTAATATCAACATTGTTATTTTTTAATCCCTGCGCACAATTAATTAACAAAATTATTAACGAAGAACGCGAAAACAGCTGCGACGATTTGGTAATTAAACAGACACCAAACCCGCTCGTTTACGCAAAAGCATTATTAAAACTCGAACAAACACGCGAAAATAACATGCGGATGGCCATGGCTGCCACCGGAAAAAAGTACCAGTTACTAACCAGAATTGAACGGATTATGAAAACTAAAAAACCAACACAAAGCCTGCGCCCTGCATTAGCGGCCATGCTTATACTAACCATAAGTATGGCCGGCATGGCCATGCTAAGCCCCCAAATTGCACAGGGCAAGATATCGGTAAAAGCAATTGCGCCGATGATACACAATTTATTGACTGATACCGTTAAAAAAGCAAAAACAACGCATAAAGTTATTGCTACCAAAAAAAGTACAAAAGCAAAGATGGTAGTACTTGCTGATAACAGGGATGACGACAACAATTATAACGACGCCGAATTAGACAAATTAAGCGCAGAAGTTGAAAAGCACGGCGACGCCATCAGCAAACTTTACGAGAACCCTGAATTTGAAAAACTGAACGAAGAACTGGAAGAAAAAGGCCGGGTAATGGACGAGTTTTACAACCGCCCCGAAGTGCGTGAGCTACAAGAGAAGCAGGAAAAACTGGCCCAGGATTTCGAAAAAAACTGGGGCGAGACACCCGAAATGAGGGAAACCAGCGAAAAGATGGAAGCCATAGGGCACAAAATGGAAATCTATTATAACAGCCCTGAGTTTAAAAAGATAAACGAAGCACTGGAGAAAAAATATGGCATTGAGCACGACCATTATTATGACGACCGTGAAAACGAAAATTACCGCAATTACCAGGCTGAGTTAAAGAAAAACATCCCGGCCGAAGTAACCCAGGAAAGTGAGGAGTTGAAAGTATTGGGTCAAAAAATAAAAGACCGTTACCGTTCGCCCGAATATCGCCAGCAGCAACAGGCAATGAGGGCCATGGGCGATAGTTTAAGAAGGGCCTATAACGATCCGAAAATTAAAGAGCTGAAAGCGCAAATGCATGAATTGAACGAAAAAATGCGCGCTTATCGCGATAATCCTGAAATAAAAAAGGAAAAAGAACTTTTGAAAATCGCTCAGCAAAAGCTGCATGCCTACATGCGCACCCCTGAATTTAGAAAACGTATGGAATTGCGCCGCAAAGATGAAGCTTATTTCCGCTGGGAAAGACCAGAACGTCCTGAAAGGCCAGAGCGCCCCGAGAGACCTGAGCGTCCAGAGAGACCTGAACGCCCGGAAAGAGCCGAGCGCCCGGAAAGACCTGAACGTCCCGAAGCACCGGAAAGGCCAGAGCGCCCGGAAGCTCCCGCAAGGCCGGAAGCGCCAGCGCCGCCAGATAATAATTAATATATAACTTCAAAGTGTTTTTTTCTTTTGTCATCCTGAGCGCAGCGAAGGATCTTCTGCGACATACGTAGCTAATATGCATGTTGGCCATTGCAGGGCGTAGAAGATCCTTCGCTGCGCTCAGGATGACAATTATTTTTTCCCCACGTGTGTAGGAGGACGGTAAAACCCAATCAACTTATTCAACATATTCAACTCAATCCAACTAAATCCGTAATTTAGTATCCTCAAAACAAGGATACTTTTTTTATGCTTCAAAAGCTCAGTATTAGTAATTACGCGTTAATTGATAACCTCGAAATTAGTTTCGACGGTGGCTTAAATATACTTACCGGCGAAACAGGGGCGGGTAAATCCATTATCCTGGGGGCGCTTTCGCTGATATTGGGTCAGCGGGCCGAGGGGCGGTATTTTTTTAATCAGCAAAAAAAATGTGTTATTGAGGGTTCGTTTAAAATCGGCGCTTTTCATTTAAAAAACTTTTTTACTGATAACGACCTCGACTATGAAGGCGAAACCGTTTTACGCCGCGAAATTTCGGCTGACGGAAAATCGAGAGCTTTTGTTAATGACACACCGGTTAATTTAACCGTATTGAAGGCCCTGGGCGAAAAACTGATTGATATTCATTCGCAACACGCGACGCTGGAAATCAATGACCCTGAGTTTCAGTTGCTGGTAGTTGATGCCGTTGCCAAACATGACGACCTGCTGGGCGATTACCGCTCCAAATTCAGGGCTTACCGCAAATCCATATCTACCCTGCAAAAACTGATCACCGACAGTGATAAAGCCAAAGCGGACCTGGATTATTTTCAGTTTCAGTTTGATGAACTGGAAAAGGCCAACCTGGCTAATGATAACCAGGAAGAACTGGAACTGGAGTTAAACACGTTAAATAACGCCGAAGAGATAAAACGCAATTTAGCCGGCGCCCATTATTTAATGCACGAAGGTGAAACTTCTGCCATTATCCAATTGCGCGAGGCTGTACATCAGCTATCGGCTATCGAAAAATTCAACCCGCAATTTGCAGAATTGCACCGCCGTTTAAATAGTGTAATAATTGAAGCGCGCGATATAGCCACCGAAATTGAGACTATCGAGGACCGCACCCAAACTAACGAGGTTCGCGCCGAGGAGGTGAACAACCGCTTAAGCCTCATCTATAACCTGCAAAAAAAACACCGGTTAAACACCATTGCCGAACTGCTGGATTTGCAAAACGAACTATCCGACAAAATACAACAAGCCGTTTTTGGCGACGAAGCAATTGAAAAGCTGAAACTGCAAATCGCCGCCGCAAAAAAGGAACTGGAAGAAATTGCGGAGCAACTGTCTGCCAACCGCAAAAAAACCATCCCCGAAATTGAAAACCAGGTAATGACCACACTGGCAGAAATGGGCATGACGAGCGCAATTCTAAAACTCGAAATCGCCGCCGCAGGACGTAACTCCCCTTTAGGGGGTTTGGGGGATAATGGTATTGATGAGGTGAAATTCTTATTTACCGCCAACAAGGGCCACACTTTATCAGAAATGAGCAAGGTAGCATCGGGCGGTGAGCTTTCACGGCTGATGCTGAGCATCAAATCGCTCATCGCGCAAAATACAGCACTGCCTACCATTATTTTTGATGAGATAGACACCGGAGTATCGGGCGAGGTAGCCAACAAAGTAGGCCAAATTATGGAACGGCTGGCGCAAAACCTGCAGGTAATAACTATAACCCACCTGCCCCAAATTGCCAGCAAGGGCAATAGCCACTATTTCGTTTATAAAGATGAAGAAACTGATAGTACCTATACCCGTATTAAACAACTGAATAAACAAGAGCGTATTTTGGAGATTGCTAAGATGCTAAGTGGGGATAAACCAGGTGAAAGCGCTTTGCAGAATGCGAAGGAGTTGCTGGGATCGTGATAATTTCTCTTTTGTCTTCCTAAACCCAACGAGGTATGGCCGGGCTTAAGTCGTTCTATCAATCACAATATGTTCTTACGGAACATTGCTCCTTGTCGTATGTTATTCTACCAACAAAATGTCCCTCCGGTACATGGCGGGTTTTCGTGCCATAGGCACGTTTTGTTGGTAGCCCAAAATGTTGCGACTTGGTGCTCCATCGGAACACATTGTGATTAGCGAATAATTAGAGTAGCACAACAAACGAGATCAAATTCAATATGCCACCGAGGTATTAAAGTATGATTCTGTAAGGATAGAATTAGGCAAAAGATAATGTATTTTGCCGAGCGCAAAAAAACTATAAGCGTTACAATCACATACAAACCAATCTAAAACTATTAATATCCCAATTACAACATGAAAATAATAGGAATTTCCATTCTATGCTTTTTATATAGCACAACAACATTATTAGCACAAGAAATAGAACCAACTGTATCGAAGGACACCATTAACCTCATCGGCGTACTATTTACAAGCACCGGAAGCCCTGCCGCAAACGTGCTTGTGCGATCACAAGGAACCTTAAAAGGAGGCAAAACCGGGGCAATTGCCGTTACCGATGAAAATGGGCAATTTGCATTAAATGGAATAATGCCAAATGATATGCTAACCATCACAGGCGTTCGCTACAGTAACTTACATTATTATAATAAAGGTAGCAGGCTAATGGTTATTTTTTTACCAGCCGAAACAACTAATGATATCGCTGCTGAAAATCCGATAGAAGTTAAGGCAAAAAGAATTACTCCGAAAACCACACCTTCTGCGGATGCTTCATCACTTAAAAATCGTCCGGCTTACTATCTGGCAGAACCTGAGTTTCCTGGTGGTAGCAAAAGGTTTTTAGACTATATTAACAACAGGATTGCCTATCCCGATAAGGCCGTAAAAAACAATATAGAAGGTACAGTTGAAGTGTCGTTTATAGTTGGAAAGGATGGTCACCTAAATAACTTTATTATTTTAAAAGGAATTGGTTATGATTGCGATAGCGAATTAGTAAAAATAATACAGCAAAGCCCAACCTGGAAACCCGCAATTATGAATGGAGTACCAGCTACTGCAACCGTTTCTGTTTCGGTAAAGTTTACGCTAACTGATGACTAAAGGGTTTTGCAATCTCGTCATCACTCATAGTGTATATGCATGGCATTTAAGCATGATGACGGGATTGCTTCGTTCTCCGCAATTGACAAAGTCTATTTTTCTTCTTGCTTCCTGTCTCTAATAGTCTTGCCTCCCCGCCTCTTGTTTCTAATTTCATTCTCAACAATAAATATATACCTTTGCCTCCACGATAAACAAATTACAAATATGGCTTATAACTTATTAAAAGGTAAAAAAGGGATCATTTTTGGGGCCCTGAATGAGCAATCCATAGCATGGAAGGTAGCTCAGCGTGCTGTAGAGGAAGGTGCTGAAATTATTTTGAGCAACGCTCCTATTGCTTTGCGCATGGGCGAACTGAATAAACTGGCCGAGGAATGTAACGCACCCGTAATTGGTGCAGATGTTAGCAATAACGACGACATTACCAACCTTTTCAACAAATCGCAGGAGCATTTTGGCGGCGGTGTCGATTTTATATTGCATTCCATCGGCATGAGTGTTAACTTACGCAAAAACATCCCATACGTAGAAAACAATTACGATTTTACCCATAAAGGTTTAGATATATCGGCACTTAGCTTCCACCGGATTTTATCGACAGCCATGAAAATGGATGCCATTAACGAATGGGGATCGGTGTTGGCTTTAAGCTATATCGCAGCGCAACGCGTATTCCCTGATTATAACGATATGGCCGATAACAAAGCCTATTTAGAAAGTATTGCCCGCAGCTTTGGTTACTATTACGGCACTAAAAAGCATGTACGTATCAATACCGTATCGCAATCGCCAACCCGCACTACTGCCGGTTCTGGTGTTAAAGGTTTTGACGGTTTTATTAATTATGCCGAAAAAATGAGTCCGCTGGGCAATGCATCAGCCGACCAATGTGCCGATTACTGTGTAACATTGTTTTCTGATCTCACCAAAATGGTAACCATGCAAAACCTGTTTCATGATGGCGGCTTCTCGTTTACCGGAGTTACCCAGGCAGTTATTGAACAAATGGAGAAATAAGTCTGAAGTCTTGAGTCGAAAGTCTTGAGTCATAAATATGAAAGCCTTTCTGCCTTTGGTGGGAAGGCTTTTTAGTAGACCGAATTATCCCGCCATGTCATTTCGAACGCAGTGAGAAAACTTTACAAAATAACGCCACCATGCATCAACGCCGTGCATAGTCCACTTACATGGCGTTTAAGATTTCTCACTGCGTTCGAAATGACATTTGGGTTTATCTTATTCCGCCGCCGGCGTTTGTATCTGCCCCAATGACAACGGCACCAGCTTTTTGGTTTTAAGCCAGGTAATGGTCACAATCAAAATCGTCATACTGCCTCCAAATAGCACAGACGGCACGGTTCCCATCAGCGTGGCAGCCGTACCTGATTCAAATGCACCAATTTCATTGGAGGAGCCGATGAACATAGAGTTTACGGCCGAAACGCGCCCCCGCATGTGATCCGGTGTTAGCAGTTGCATAATGGTGCCACGTATAATTACGCTAACACTGTCAAATGCACCTTCGGTAAACAGAAAGAACAATGAAAGATAAAAACTGCGCGAAAGCCCGAAACAAATAATGGATAGCCCAAAGCCGGTTACCGCTATCAGCAAATTGCGCCATGGTTTGCCCATTGGTGAAAACCTCGTCATCACCAGCATGGTTGAAACCGCACCTAACGACGCTGTAGCTTTCATTATCCCAAGTCCTTCTGATCCCACCTTTAAAATATCATTGGCAAATACGGGCAAAAGGGCAACAGCGCCACCAAAAAAAACCGAGAATAAATCGAGGCTCATGGCCCATATCAACATTTTGCTTTTAAATACGAAGTGAATCCCTTCCGAAAGGCTTTTCCATATACTTTCCTTAGGCACAAATACAGGCGGGTAAGGCCGCAACAGGTATATTAAAACAATTGATATAAGCAGGAAGATCAATATAACACTAAACGCGGCTGTTATGCCATAAAAGCCATAAACTAATCCCCCTGCCGCCGGTCCAAGAATGGATGCAATTTGCCAGCTGGAACTGCTCCAGGTGCTTCCGTTCGGGTAAATTTCTTTTGGGATGCTGTGCGCGTATATGGTGAAGGTAGCCGGTCCATAAAAAGCACGGGCTAATCCGTTCAAAAAAATCATGAAATAAATGATGGGGGCTATCCAGCCTTTGTGTAAGTGTGGCGCCATACTTTTCATGGTTACCGCAAACATTACCAGCGAGGCAAACATCACCAGGGCCGAAATAGTTAAAAGCATCTTCCGCTTTTCCGATTTATCGGCAACATACCCTCCGTATAGCGCGATACCAATAGCCGGGATGGCCTCGCAAAGGCCCACAAAACCTAACGCAAAGGCACTTTTTGTTAACTGGTAAATATAAAAGCCAACTACAACGGCCTGCATTTGATAAGCAAATGTAAATACAAACCGCATGGCTACATACGCGCGGAAATCTTTATAGCGCAAGGCTGCGAACGAATCTTTTTTGGGTTGACTATCTCCTTCTGCCGACACTGTGGATTTTTAAGTGTGCAAATTTAATATTTGCAGGTAATGTACGGTTATAAAAAACTCCATAAGCATGTAAATTTTATATCGACATGCGAATGACAAACAAAAAATTATGCCGGCACCATTTGTATGATTCCTGCCTCCTGATCTTCGGCCACACTGGGCAATGTTGCCAGTAATGGCAATGTTGCCTGCCATACATTGTCAACACTCACTGCCGAAACGCAGGGAAACGAGTCTCCCGCATTAATCGCAAACTTGCAGGTCCAGTTGCAGTTATAACAAGCCATTTTTTCGGATATACAAACCGGGTTATGGACTGTTGGAGTCGTGTATGGTGCAAAGCGTTCAAAATGCCCGCCGCCTAAAATACATACCGACTTTGTTTTTGTAGCCGCAGCGATGTGAATGGCGCTTGTTTCGTTAGCAATAACCAATGTGGCGTTACCAATTAAATCAATCAATTGCGGTAGCGTTGTTTGTCCTATCAGGTTTTGTACCCGTTCGGGCGAGAGGTTTTGCATTAAATAATCGCCGGTTTCGGCTTCCTGCTGCCGGCCTGCCAGGTAAATAGTTTGTGAAGTATGTAAGCAAATTAATTTTATCAACGCCAAAAACTTCTCTTTTTCCCAGCGGCGCTTGGAAACCCCAGCTCCTGGGAAAACAACAATACCCCCGTTTATAAACTTATTGACAGAAATGTATGGCGAAGAAACGTTAACCGGACAATTGAGCACTGTCTCAAAAAAAAACGCCGACCGGCTGAATTCAAAATAGCTGCTTGCAGGCAAGGTTAACTTTTGTGTATAAAATTGGTCAGTTTTTAATTTGTAGCGTGGTACAATTCCTTCGTTATCGCTTTCGAAACCTATAATGTGCCTTCCGGCTGTTAATGCAGCCAGTCCGTCGGTTATTAGTTGCCGGGTGTACGATGGCTGTAAAACCACGCTATAATTGTTTTTAAACAGCCGCCAGCCCAATTTAAGAGTACTGAGTGGTTGCTCGTACAGGTCGTTTTTGCGAATAAATATAAAATGGTCAACAAAATCACTGTCGTATTTAAGGGCTATATCCTGCCATAACTCATTGCCTAACAGCGTAATTTTGTAATTTTTATACTCTTGGGATGAGCGTAAAACTTCCAGAAAATTCCGGAACAGGATGTAATCACCAATGGCATCGGTTTTGATGACGAGCAGACTATTTTGAGTTTTACGAAACCGGGCAAGAAATTTAAGCAGCGACGGCAACTTTAGCAGGATAAAACGGGTGGCCCTGAATAAATTTCTGTATTGAATGAACATATAAACAATTGGGAAGCAATCATTATCCGCTTTACATTGCAAATATAAAAATAACAAGGTGTTGTTTCTATCTTAATGTTGCTACCGGGTTGCAACAATTTCGGCATCAGCCTTAGGTATTATAAAAACGCGTGGTTGGTAGTAAAATTGTGACCTTTAATTTGACATGCGCGCTGCTTTTTTAATGAAATATTGCGATAGTTTTGCCATAATGCGTTGCTAACAAAGGTTAGTACTTTGCACCAATGCTTCCATAAATATAAATGCTTCAATATGCCCGTTAAAGCCCATCAAGTTTTGCCTAATGAAAATACTTTGGTAAAAATATCAGTTATTATTGTTACTTATAACGCCGCCAATACCTTAATAAAATGCCTTGAAAGCGTTTTTAGCCAAGCGTACCCGGCTATTGAAATTATAGTAATTGACGGGCTGAGTACGGATAGCACCGTGAAACTACTGGAAGAAAATACTGCAAAAATAACTTACTGGAAAAGCGAAAAAGACGAGGGTATTTATGACGCCATGAATAAAGCTGTTAACCATATTACCGGTGACTGGGTTTATTTTTTGGGGGCAGATGATACGCTTTTACCCGGATTTTCGGATATCATACCTCAATTAACAGACCCAACAGCCATTTATTATGCAAACGTATTTTCTGATGGCGGCAAACGCTTAGGGGAACTCAGCCGCTATCAGTTTGCTAAATTCGGCCCGTATCACCAGGCAATTATCTATCCAAAAACTGTTTTCGACCGGTATTGCTTTGACACCCGCTATAAAATTTCTGCAGATTTTGCATTAACGCTTACCCTTTGCGGGGATAAGGCTTTTCATTGGATATATAAGAATTATGTGATTGCCGATTTCAACCCTCATGGAACATCGGGTAGCCAAATTGACACCCCATTTCAAAATGATAAAGGGCGCTTAATTTTAAAAAACTTTGGATTTATAACCTGGTTAAGATT
>JABDBM010000040.1 GCA_013288685.1 Bacteroidota bacterium
GGATTACACCGTTTGAACCATTCATCCCGTAAATTGCCGTTGCCGAAGCATCTTTCAATACTTCAACCGAAGCAATGTCATTAGGGTTAATATCATTCAATGAACCTCCGCTTTTGCTCAGCGGGATGCCATCAACTACCAGATACGGGCCCGAATTGGCCGTAATAGAATTTTGCCCCCTTATTAATGCCGCGGGCTGGCTACCGGGAATGGTTGATGCGGTGTTAACCGTTAAGCCGGCCACTGCACCTTCAACCGATTGCAATACGTTGGTAACGGGGAGTTCCTCCAGGCGTTTTTTTGATACCGAGGTTATTGAACCGGTAACGTCCGAACGTTTTTGAGTACCGTACCCTACCACCACCACGTCGATAAGGGACTGCGGCTGCTCCTTTAACATAACAGACAATTGGGTGTTACCATTTACTTTGAGCTCTTGCGGAGAAAACCCAATAAAACTAAATACCAAAACCGAATTGCTTCCGGCCACAGTAATGGTATAGTTTCCGTTTACATCGGTAGCAACCGCGTTTTGTGTGCCCTTTTCCCTAACGGTTACCCCCGGCAACGGATTGTTTTTATCATCGGTTACTTTGCCGCTAACAGGCTGTGAAACAACAGGCTGCGTTTTTTCCGGATCTTTGTCTTTTACTACTACTATCTCGTTATAAATAGTGTACGTAATAGGTTGGTTGGCAAATATTTGCGTTAAGGCATCATTTAATGGCGCATCAGTAAGCCTGATACTTACTTTATTTGCTTTTTTTATGAGCTCATCGGTAAATACAAATGTGTAGTTTGTCTGTTTTTTTATCTTCTTAAAAACAGATTGTAAAGAGACATTCGTTTCGTTGAGGCTCACTTTTTGCGCGAATACCTTTGCCGAAGCGTTGAGACAAATAGTTATAAAAAATATAACAACCAGCTTCATGATTAGTATTTTTTTTAGCAACCTCCCGTGGTTTATAAGCAGGAGATTACATTTCGGAATTATTTGCATAATTTTGAATTGTTTGGGTGTGAAAAATAAGAGTGTGCTTAATTCGATATTTGAATAGCCTGAACATTTAGCCGGGAGTGCGTCCAACACTTTCGGTTTTTTTTTGGCCATCCATTTGCGGGCCGAAGCGTGATCGGCCAAAGGGTTTATAGATGTTTCGCCATAACTTTTTAATAATTTAGTTTACAAATTGGTTATTTTTTAGTCTAAAGTCTTGAGTCGGAAGTCTTAAGTCAAATCTCCTCTGTTTTTGACTCAGAACTTAAGACCCCGATAGCTATCGGGGTGACTCAAGACTACAGTATTAGTTTATTACTATTGTCCTTCCGTCGATGCCGAACTTTACCTTCCCGGTCAGCTCCAGTGCCTTCAACACTTCCGACAGGTTTGATTTCGATGGTATTTCGGCAAAAAAATGGTCCTTCACGTTGGTATTATAAACTGCTTCAATATTGTACCAGCGCGATAGCTTCCGCATAACCGTTTTTATATCTTCGTTTTCAAAATGCAGCAGGCCATTTTTCCAGGCCACAACGTTATCCAGGTCAACGTCCTGCAAAAGCTTAACCTGGCCCGTAGTGCTTAATTCAGCCTGATCACCCGGCTTAAGCGTATACACTGATGATCCATTTGTAAATTGCACAGCGCCTTCCAACAGGGTTGTTGTAACGGTTGATTCGTCGCTATAAGCATTAATGTTAAAATGAGTACCTAAAACACGTACTTCCGAAGCGTTTACTTTTACAATAAAAGGCATCTGTTTGTTTTTAGCCACTTCAAAATAAGCCTCGCCGGTAATTTCAACCCTTCGTTCGCTACCTTTAAATGACGTAGGAAAACGCAGCGATGAGGCTGCATTTAACCAAACCTGGCTACCATCGGGCAATTCAACCTGGTAGCGCCCTCCCCTTGGTGTGTATATGGTATTAAAGGTTATTTCGGCCTCATTGGCCCCCGTTCCGTTATAAGCTATTTTCCCGTTAATTTTAATAACTTTTATATTGCCCTGGTTTGATATTGTTCCATTCCTGGCGGTATCAAGTACTATTTTTTGCCCGTTGGCCAATACAAGTACCGCCTTTTCGCTACCCGGTTTTACATCATTTTTAAAAATACGGGTAGTTAAATGGTTTTGTTTTTTATTATTTACGTACAGGTAATAGCCGGCACACATCATACCAATAACTGACGCCGCTACAGCAATACGTTTAATCCACATGAAAACTACACGCGGCCTTTCTTCGGTTTTTATATTTATTTTGCCATATATCTTTGCCAGCGTCCGTTCGTAAAACTTAAGGTCGGGGGTTTCCTTGTCTTCAAGGGCATTGGTAAACTCCTGCTGCAACAATGCCTCTAATTCCCCGTCATCCGAATTTTCCAAATACTGATAAAGCCACCGCTTGTCCGCGTCCGACAGTTTTTCTTTATTCAGTAGCGCAAGAAGCTGCTTTTTTGTGTTGCTCATTTTTATATCAATAAGAGGGCAGCAAATAAATAGTAAAATTTACCTGTGTGCTTTTATATTAGTTATTGCTATGTAAAAGGGATTGCCCCTGCTTTATAATGGTTATATTATATTGCTAAATACAACGATTTTTAAAAAAGGGGGGGGATGGGACGGAAAATATTTTTTTTGAGGGAGTTGGCAAACCCTCGGGTTTTAAACACAGAGAAACAAAGGAGGCACGGAGTGCGCGGAGTTTTATAGTATTGAAACGACGCCTATCATTTAATTATTTGGTAAACAATAGTTTTGTTTTCTCTCTGTGTTCTTTGCGCCTTCTCTGTTTCTCTGTGTTTAAATATTAAACCATGCAGAACGTTATAGTTAATTACAGCAACCTTTTCAAAACGAAGATAATATAAACGGATATCAGGTGGTTGTTGGGATGTTGCTCCACATAAGTCCGTATGTTTTTTATGGCAATGGACAAGTATTCCTTTACGGTATATTTAGATATATTCAATTCATGGGCTGTTTCTTCGTAAGTTTTCGCCTGGATTTTACAGAGATCGAAAACTTTCTTTTTTTGCGGCGAAAGATTTAAAAACGCTTCGCCAATCAGCTGCAAGCTAACTTCTTTTAAATAAGGGTCCACTTGCTCCACATTTTGAAAATCATTTTCAACCTGTTTAAATGCCAGCGCTTCTTTCAGTGTTTTTTTAAGATGGTTTTTTGATTTATTATAACTGACAACAAAAAGCCAGTTGGCAACCGGTTTTAACGGATCGAGCGTCATCCGTTTTTCCCACAGGGTTACAAAAACTTCCTGCATCATATTCTCCGCCTCTTCCGGGTCTTTCAGCAGCTTTAAAACATTTTTATAAATTGGCAAATGATAACGCAGGTAAATATCATTGAACGCTTTAACGTCGTCATTCTGCAAATCAACAATTAACGATGGATCGTCAAAATACGCCATTCCCATTTTTATAGTTTAGCCCAGGTTTTTTTAATTGGTTGGTTTTAATGTACAGGATACATTTATTATGTAAACGTATTAATAAATATGATAAATACAAAAAACTAATAAGTAATAGCAGGAGTTTTATCATCCCGTAGCAATCATGCCATAAATGATTGATTTTGATTTATTTAATTCATTTCCGGAAGTAGTTTGTGCATTATAGGTTTTCTTTTGGCGAAAGGTGTTGGTACTATTTTTAATATTTGAAGTAATTCACTGGGCTTTTAATCGGCTGTGTAAATTTTCTGGCGGTTACCGCGGGGCGCAAAACCAGAATTCCGTTCCAGGCCTGCACACGTCCCCGTTCTTGCGGAGTTTTACCGGTAATTTCGCGCTATGAACCAAGAAGCTTAAGCCTAATTCTTTAAACCCGTTAAAAAACCATAAAAAGCCTGCTTTTTATGATAATTGGCATCAAACGGCAAGGGATAATCTTTCCGGTTATAAAACCAGGGTATCCAGCTGTCACCGTCGGTAACGTTCCATGTGGTAATACCGTATTGCTGCGCGGTAGGCACCGTGTTATAAATGTGCGCCACGTATTGAAACTTTGCCGATTGCGCGGCGTTCAGCGGATCGGTAAAAACAAAATTCGGGTCGTTGCCCGGGTTAACGGCAATATCAAGTTCCGAAATGTGAATTTTCAGTCCTGTGGCAATTAACTTTTGCAGAGCCGCCAGCATATTGTTATTATCAGCATTAATGTCGATATGCATTTGCATGCCAATACCATCAATCGGTATGCCTCTGTTTTTAAGGCTGCTTACCAGTGCTATAATGGCATTTAACTTTTGACCGTTCCATTCCTGCCCGTAATCATTGTAAAACAGTAAGGCATTCGGATCGGCTTCATGGGCGTATTGAAAAGCGCGGGCAATATAATCAGCCCCCAGGTGCCTGCGCCATATACTACCATCGCCGGGGTTTACATCCTGGTTGCGCAAGGTGCCATCATCATCGCGAATAGCTTCGTTTACCACATCCCATGATGCAACCTCACCTTTATAATGCGCCGCCTCGGTTTCAATATGAGTTTTGAAAAGATTTTCCCAGGCCAGCGAGTCGCCGCTAAAATTAATTACCCAATTGGGCAGCGCCTGGTGCCATATTAAATTATGAGCATGCAATCGCTTATGCCTTTGTACCGCAAAGGTTACCATATAATCGCCATCGGTAAAGTTAAACTGATTTTCGGCCGGTTCTACTGCATCAAATTTTAAAACGTTCTCGGTTGTAATACTGCTGAACTGCGCGGAAACCAGTGAACTGTAACCCACGTTATTCCTTAAAAGATCAACACTAATGGCTGCTCCCACGGGAAAACTCGCGGCTGATTGTAAAGTCGCATCATCCGTGGGCGCCGGCATCGGCGCTGGTTTCTTGTGGCAAGCAGCCGAAAAAAGCAGGGCAGCTAACATCGCCGGAAGGAAATAACGATTAGAGAAAAGAGGCATTGAAAGAGTGGATTTTTTTTAAATATAGTCCGATTAAATTGTTTTAAAACAACTAATTTGTCCGAATTAATTAACCACGAAATAAACTTAATTTATTTTTAAATGAACAAGATCAAAACCTTAGCCTTGTTGCTGCTTTTTACCTGCTTTTTTACCACTTTGGCAATGGCCGATGAGGGGATGTGGATACCAATGCTGATTGGTAAAAACTACGACCAGATGAAAAAGCAGGGTTTTAAGCTAACGCCCGAAGATTTATACAACATTAACAAAGCCAGTATTAAAGATGCCATTGTTTCGCTGGGCGGAGGTTTTTGTACTGGCGAAGTTGTATCAAACCATGGTTTGGTTTTTACTAATCACCATTGCGGGTACGAGGCTATATCGGCCAATTCAACACCGCAAAATGATATTTTGGATAGCGGCTTTTACGCCAAAAGCTATGCCGATGAAAAACCGGTACCGGGTTTATATGTGCAATTTTTGGTGAGGATTGATGACGTAACCCAACGTGTAACCGATGCGCTAAATGGCGTTTCGGATGCCGACCGGGGGATGAAATTGCAGGCCATCAGTAAAGATATTGTTGCAGACGCTACTAAAGGCAATGGCTACGACGGGGTTGTAAATACATTTTTTTCCGGTAATCAATACTTCCTGTTTATTTATCAAAAATTTACCGACATCAGGCTGGTGGGCGCTCCCCCGCAATCAGTAGGTAAATTTGGAGGCGACACCGATAATTGGGAATGGCCCCGCCATACCGGCGATTTTTCCATTTTTCGCATATACGGCAATAAAGATGGTCAGCCAGCCGATTATTCGGCGGATAATGTGCCTTACACTCCAAAAAAATTCCTGCCCATTTCATTAAAAGGTGTGAAAAATGGCGACTTTGCCATGATTTACGGTTACCCCGGCCGCACCGACCGCTTTTTAACTTCGTACGGCGTAAAAATGGCGACTGAAGAAACCAGCCCGGTAATTGTGAAACTGCGGGATATCCGGCTGAAGGCCTGGAAAGAAGAAATGAACAAAAGTGTGGATATCCGCTTAAAATTGTCATCAAAATACGCCGAGATTGCTAACTACTGGAAATACTTTATTGGCCAAACCGAACAGTTAAAAGCGCTTAACATTTATGAGCAAAAGCAGCGCGAAGAAGCTGACTTTACCAAATGGGCGGCTGATAAACCTGCTTATGCCAATTTAATGGACGATTATAAAAAGCTATATGCCGGTTATGCGCCTTATGCGGCACACCGCACTTTTATTAACGAAGGTTTACTGGCGCCTGGCTTTGTAATAAACGTACTGAACACCTATTACGGTTTAAGAGCCCTTAGCAATCAAAAAGATAATGCTGCGGCCGTGGCCGATATTACCAAACAGATAAAGCAAATTAACGAAAGCTATATTGGCGCATACAATGAAATTGCTGACAAAAAGATATTTGCGCAATTGATGGCCACTTATTACACTGATATTCCACAGGACCAACATGCCGATTTTATAGAGACCATCGTAAAAAAATACGGCCCCGGAAACCCAGCCGAAGCATTTAAACAGTTTGCTGATTATTTATGGGCAAATAGTAAATTAATTGACCCCGAAAAGTTAAAAGCCTTTATGCAAAACCCGTCGTTTGATGATTTGGCTAATGATCCGGCGGTTATCTATTCGGTTAGCGTAAACCCAAGGATATACGCCAAAAATGTGTTTGGAAGTAAAATAAGCGATTTTGAAACGCAAAAAGCCCACCTCGATCGCTTATATGAACAAGCCCTGCTCGAGAAAAATGCGGGTACGCTGATGTACCCGGATGCTAACTCCACCATGCGTATAAGCTACGGCAACGTACAGGACTATACTTCAAAAGAAAACAAACATTTCCCGATAAAAACCGATCTGGATGGCGTAATGGCCAAATACAAAGCAGGCGACAGCGAGTTTGACTTACCACCATCGTTAATTAATGCGTACAAGCACAAAAATTTTGGTCAGTATGCCGAAAACGGTACAGTGCCGGTTGATTTTATTACCAACGATGACATTACCGGAGGCAACTCCGGATCGCCCGTAATTAATGGAGATGGGGAGTTAATAGGCCTGGCATTTGATGGCAACTGGGAAGCTATGAGCGGCGATATTGCTTTCGATAAAAAATACAAACGTACAATATGCGTGGATATAAGGTATGTACTATGGTGCATGGATATTTTAGGCCATGCCAATAATCTTATTGGCGAATTGGATGTGCATAAAAATTAAGGGTGGCCTATTGTTTTTTCTTATGTCAACCTTAGCGTGGCTAAGGTTGACATAATTGTTTTGCTATAGTGCCGAAACCCCGCTTACGCTTCCCGCTTTATCCCGGTGAAAATCAAAAACAATAATTTCATTTGCTCCTTTTTTAAGCCACGATGCCGGGCAAAATAAATGCTGCTGTGGCCCAACGTTCCAGTACCTTCCTAAATTATGACCATTTACATAAACTATGCCTTTGGCAAATTTGCTTAAATCAAAATAAGTATCGCCGGTTTGCTGTAATTCAAAACTCCCTTTAAAGAAGCTACCCTTGCCGTTTTCGGCAACGCCACCGGTTTGCTTTATTTGCTTAACAAAATTTTCGGTCATCGGCAGCGGGTATATTTGCCAGTTCATCAGGGTCATGCCGTTAAGTGTAACACGGTCGGTTATGCCTTTGCGGTCAATCATATATTGCGCAAAGTTGATGTGGCCCATTCCTTCTACCAATATATCCAGCACCGGATCTTTGCTGGTTGCAGCTGGTAGTTTAACTGTCCATTTGCCGCCATCGCGGTAAACACTATCTACAAATTTTCCATCCACAAATACCAGCGCATAATCGTGCGGTTCGGTAATAGTGAGTGTACCACTTTTATGACCGATAAGTTTGGTGCGATACAACATCATGCCCTGGTTTTGATTATAAAATTCCATCGGCCGGGGTTGCGGCGACAAATAAGGCTTACCCAATTGCTGCCAAATGTTAGTAAACGGCTTCAATTCTATTTGCGGAATGGTAATCACCGGAATGCTTTTAGGCACTTCCGGAATTTTATATTTTACATATTTAGCAATTAGATTACGCAGCATAAAATATTTGGCGGTTGGCTGTCCCTGCTCGGTTATTGGCGAATCATAATCGTAACTGGTAACATCAGGCTGGTATTGCGTTGCCGAAAATGCATTAGCCCCGGCGGTGAAGCCAAAATTAGTCCCCCCATGCACTACGTATAAATTGAAAGATTTATGGTGATCCAATAAATAAGTAATTTCTTTTTTTAGATCAGCGGTATCCGTCCGGGCCCATTTTTCGGTCCAGTGGGTTAGCCAGCCAGGGTACGTTTCGCTGCTAAACGATGGAACATCGGGATTGTGTTTGCTCGCCTGCTCAAAATCGGCATCACTGCCGCCGCTATCCAGACCAATGGCCGCACCGGCGATATTACCGGCATCTAACATATACGGTGTTGCGCCGTCAGCTGTGTAAAAGGGCACATTGATGCCGTTTTGCCGCCACAGTTTTCTTAACGCTTCCAGATATACTTTATCATTGCCATAGCTGCCGTATTCATTTTCAATTTGCGACATAATGATTGGGCCGCCATTGGTACATTGCAATGGTTTTACCTGCGCCGCCAATTTTGTTACATAACGGGTAACGGCCGCCATATAGGTAGGGTCCATGCAGCGTACTTTTAAGTCGGGCGTTTTTAGCAACCAGCCTGGTAGCCCGCCAAAATCCCATTCGGCACAAACGTACGGGCCCGGCCGCAGTAGTACCCACATGCCTTCCTCTTTACAAATGCTGATAAACCTGGCTATGTTGTGGTTGCCGGTAGCGAAATCAAATTTACCGGAGGTAGCCTCGTGGTAGTTCCAAAACACATACGCTGCAATGGTATTACAGCCCATGGCTTTGGCCATGCGGATACGGTTGCGCCAGTATTCGGCGGGTATACGCGCCGGGTGCATTTCGCCGCTGATAATTTGGAAAGGTTTGCCATCCAACAGGAAATCGTTTTTACTTAAACTAAAGATGTGTTTTTGCTGGGCGAAACTTGTGGCGCAAAAAAGTACGAACGCGAATAATAGCAGATATTTTTTCACAGAGGCGTTTTTTAATAGTTTGATGTACGAAACAAATCTATAAAAAATAGCTAAAGGTTAAATATTGTTAAATAACCTTGCCAACGGCCCCTCATCGTTGTGTTTAACTCCATTTATAGCGATAATTACTGCGTTTATCGGCACAAAGGCCGCTTTAATCTATTCTTGCTACTGAGGAAGTTTAAATTGGGTAAATTAGTTTTTATGCGCAAAAGACTAAAGTCCGCTGTAATCATTGAGGCGCTGGTCCATATTTTGTTTTGGACTTTTATCACGCTGATACCAGTGCTCTCGCACCCCGAGAATATGCCCGCTAATTTGCTGTTTTCGCCCTGGCATTTTGTTTTAATAAATGCACTGTTGGCCGTGCAGTTTTATCTCAACGCATTTTTCCTGATCCCGGTAGTACTAAACAAACATAAAAGGATAGGCTTATATTTTATTTTGTTCCTTATTTCGTTTGTTACCATTCATATCATCATCCGGCAGTCGCATCCGCAAGTGCACTTCGGCCGGCTGCCCGGAACGTACGGCATTCCACCGAGGCCGCCTTTTTTTGCCGGTTTTAGCTTGTTGCCACTTATTGCTATTTCGGCCGCCGGTTTTGCATACCGTTATTTGGCCGATCAGTTCAGAACCATCAATCAGGAAAAAGATATAACAAATGCGTCGTTGGTGTCTGAGCTGGCGTTTTTACGTTCGCAAATTAGTCCGCATTTTATTTTCAATGTTATCAATAGTGTGGTGGCGCTTTCGCGATTAAATCCAACCTTAGTTGAGCCAACGCTAATACAGTTATCAAAACTAATGCGCTATATGCTTTATATAAGCGACGAGGAAAAAGTGACGCTGAAGGATAAAACCGATTACCTGCTCAGCTACATAGAATTGCAAAAGCTCCGCTTTCAAAACATGGTGAAAGTGACTTTAAATTTTGATGTGGGTATACCCGAAAAAACCATTGAACCCATGTTGCTGATTCCCTTTGTTGAGAATGCGTTTAAACACGGTACGGCCGATGTTAATAGTGCAACGATTGATATCGTTATGCAATCGGATCATAAAATACTGGCTTTTATGGTGCAAAACAGCTATAACCCGCATCACCAAACACACAACGGCGACCACGGCATAGGGCTGGCCAATGTAAAACGCCGCCTGGAATTGTTGTATCCCGCCAAACATACCTTAACTATAAATCAAAGTAACAACACCTATAACGTTAACCTTCAAATACAATTAAAATGATAAAATGCCTGCTGATTGACGATGAACCCCTCGCGCTTGATTTGCTGGAAGATAATTTAAAACACGTAAATTATATGCAGGTGGCCGGCAAATGCCGCCATGCCGGTGACGCCCTTTTGCAGCTGCAATCCGAAGAAATCGACCTTCTGTTTTGTGATATCCAGATGCCGGGCCTCAATGGCCTGCAACTGATAAAAAGCCTGGTAAAAAAACCGATGGTAATATTTGTTACTGCTTACGAAAAGTTTGCCATTGACGGCTTTGAGTTGGAGGTGATAGATTATTTGGTAAAACCTGTTCCGCTGGAGCGCTTTTTACGTGCCTGCCAAAAGGCACACCACTTGTTTGAGTTGAACCGGCAATCCAAACAAAAGCTACAACCCGCTAAAAAACACCTTTTTGTTCATTCGGAATACAACCTGGTAAAACTCAACGTGAGCGACATTGAACATATTGAGGGGTTGAAAGATTATGTAAAGATATACCTGTTTAATCAGCCTAAACCTATTATATCGCGCACCAGTATTAAGGCATTAGAGTTACAGTTGCCTGCGGAGCTATTTTTTAGAATACATAAATCTTATTTAATTAATGTTGACCATGTATTGCAAATACGTCGCGGTAAAGTAAAAACGCTTAACTCTGAGCTGCCATTGAGCGACAGTTACCGAGATGTGATACACAGGATGGTGGGCCGGGAAACGGAATAATGATGATATAACTTTCTAAATTGCTATTGCGATGATGAACGCCGAAGAATTGCTGCGCTTTGTTATCCCGAAGCAACTCCGCGATATTTAATGCTCTGACAAGTTAGGAGTAGCCGCGGCATTATATTTCCATCACTTTTTTTCGACAAAGGCTTTGCCCGCTGGGGCATAGGAAGGATCGATTATGGTTCACTATTAACGCAATGTATTATCACGTTCATGCTCTTCTACTTTCCGGTCTTTTCCGTCCCGATAATTATCGGGATTCCGGACTTTACTGACTCCGGTATCGAAACACCTGCCTTCCCAAATTGCCATTATTATCAATACCCTCTACTACCACTTTATACGTTGTTTTACCATCAGCATTAAAAAACTCAAACGATGCTTTGCCGTCTTTGCCGGTAATGATGTTGGGTTTCCAATAAATTGTGCTGCGTAAATCGGGCAGGGCGGCATTTGTTTTTGGGTTATCGTACTGTGGCGAATAAAATACGCGCGACTTATAGTAGCCTCTTGGCATATAAGTGATAATACCCGGCGCATAGTGCTGATACGCATCGGATCCGCCGCCCCTTTTGGTAGTGATAACCAACACGCCATTACTACCCCGGCCGCCGTAGACAGAAAGATATTCAATACTGCGTAAAACTTCAATGGTTTCAATATCTGCAGCATTCAAATCGTTTAAAACGGTGGCATCAACATATACGCCGTTTACAATAATTTGCATTGGCCGGCTTAAGCTGCGGTTGGAGTATGGGGTATCATTACGAAAAGTAACGCCAAACAACATGCCCTGCAGGCAGTCTGTAAGTTTTGCACAGCCCATGCGGCCAATATCATCGGCTTTAAGCACCTGGTTAGCATTGCCCGGTCCATTCAGGTTTGATGAGTTTTCAACCAGGGGGGCTTTTTGCGCTTTTATTTTTACTTCTTTTAGCAGGATGGCATGATTACCTATACCATATTTTAACTGTGTGTCATACCACAATTTACTATTTTGCAAAAAAGGATCGAGGCCATCGGTTATGTTTACCTTCAAATCGGCTGCATTTTTGTTTGCACCAACCGTTTGCGGCGTTATATTGTCGAGCTCTATTTGCAGGTTTTTACGATCTCTGGAAGTTCGGGCCTGTATCACAAACCTAACGCTATCCCTAAATACCAGGTTTGTGAACGTAAATTTCCCGCTTTTATCTGAAATAGTATCCACCAAAAAAGCGCCGCCAGCTGTCGAAAATAAAGTCACCTTTCCATTTACTACCGGTTTGCCCAACAGCGTTTTGATGTGCCCCGATATTTCCAGCGATTTCTCGGCTTCAAATTTTGCGGGCGGGAAACTATCGTTAAGTACCTGTTTCCATTCAAAGCGGTGATAGCCCTGCGTCAGCATCAGCACATCCAAATCAGCGGCTGTTTGCTGATTAGGATTGTTAAAATAATAACCGGGTTTTTCAATATATCCTCTTAAATCAGAAGTAAGCAGTAGGTTTGATAAGATTGTATTTTCAGCGTTTTCATCAACTGGCACTTTGACATCATCAGTTACCGAAACCGAAAAGCTGCCGGTTACCGGGTTACCTGATGCATCCGCAGCATTCAAATTGATTTTTACTTTTTCGCGCGGGGCATAGGTTTGTTTTTCAGTTGATACCCCAAGTTTAAGCTGATCGGCGTGTTGTATAAATACTAAACGTTCGTTCAACGGCTCGCCGGTTTCCGTAAACAAGGTAAGCTGTACAATTCCGGTAGGGAATTTGCTTTTCGGTATAGCGGCAGTAAAAAACTTACTGCCAGGTTTGCTTTGTCCGGCATAATAAATTACACCGCCCATCTGGCCAATTAAACTCATCGTGCCGGTTTGCTGAGCTGCTGAAATTACGGCTCCCGGTATTATTTTTACGATGATTTTGTCGTCGGCCGAATTGTCGACGCTTAACGAATATCCCGAGGTGGTTGCAACGGGTAATGCAACCGTGTTTACCGACCCATCGGCATAAGTAACCTGCGCTTTATAAGTTTTACCACTTTCGGGTTTTAAATTAAATATCCCCATCCCCAAATTGGAGGTGCTAAAAGTAGCCACCTGGTTATTTTGATCATCCATTACAGCGCCTTTTATAGCTGCTCCAAGCCCATCTGCACCAACTGCTTTGAAAGCAATTTTGGAGAAGTTACCATTTACCAGGCTACCGCCTTCGGCGAAAAACTGCACATCAACCTTGCCCGACGCAGCTTTTATCAGCAACGATTTTGTAGCCGCTTTTTTGCCGGCCAGCTTAAGTGTGGTCACTATCCGCCCCATATCCGCCGGGTTAGTTGCCGCGCCGGCAAAACTGATATTTATATTTCCTTTATCATCCGTTTGCCCTTTGCCTTTAATAACGTTGTTTAAGCTGGTATGAATTTCGTAACTCACCGGGGTACCGGCATAGGGCGTTCCATCCGAATTGGAATAATTGACAGTGGCATTTGTTTTTGCCTGTCCGTTTTGGGTACTGAAGGTGTAGGTCGCTTTTGCAAAAACATCATTACCCGTTGCATTTACAATGGCGATGGTTTTATCAAAAAAATAAGCCTCACCCGCGTTGCGCATCCAATTGGTGTAGGCTCTGATCCGGTAGTTTCCTTCTTTAAGCGTATCGGGCAGTGCAAAATCGCCCCAGGTTAAACCTGCAGTAACAGGCAGTTTTATGCTTTGGCTTACCGAATCTTTATCATCAATCAATTCTACATTCAACACGCGGCTCAGGGCCGACAGTTGATGACTGCTGCCAACCGTAATGTAAGCCTTAAACCATATATCATCGCCTGTGGCATAACAAGGTTTATCCAGCTGCAGGTAAACTTTCTCCTGTGGGTGGCTGCTTAGCCATTTATCCAGTTGCGCTGCTATTTTTTCGATAGGGCCATCATCAGTCGATGTAAATCCACATATTGCGGCAACCATTACGGTTGTAAACAGCACGGCAACTATCCTTCTATAATTCATCATCTGTACCAAAACTCAAGTTTAGCTAAAATGTGAAGGTGTCTGGGTAACAAGTATGTTAAGGATGTGGTTTTGAGTAGTTTTTGTTAAAGGAGTGCAACTGTTCTCTTCTATATAATTAAATTAAAAATTTACCGCAGAGAAACGGAGGAGGCCAAGAGGGCGCTAAATTTGAACATTTATCTCCATTTATACTATTTCCACTCTCTGTGTTCTCCGTTTCTCCTCTGGTTTCTCCGTGGTTTAAAAATAATCTGTTTATTTCGATTAACTTATAATCACTTCCCCGTCTTCGCTGTGCGCCATTGCAAAGCATAGTAAGTAGTGGTACTACTGCCAGCATTTTTTATAGCGTGTAAATGCCCCGCCGCCTGGTATATTACCGAGCCTGGACCCAGCGGTTTCCATACGCCGTCGACCAGGGCTTTAACATTGCCCTCTTTCACAATTAACAATTCTTCTTCGGGATGGCGATGCGGTGCATGAGACGAGTCGCCGGGGTTTAGGGTGGTGATATGCAGTTCAAACTTATCCAGTGTTTCTGTAGGTGCATTAAAAACTTCCCGGCGTTGCCCGATGGGTGTGGGAATAACTTTCAGGTCGTTCCAGTTATACGCAGCCGATTGCAATGGCTGATCATTGTTTTTCCGGGCAATAATAGCCATCGGGATACACATCACCAGCGCGGTGATGCCTATGATTGTAAAATCTCTTTTTGTCATGATAAGTATTGTTCGGTATTATTAAGTTCATTAATAGTTTCCTCGCTATCACAATTTTGCCATAGTCGTTCTCTTAACTCCCTGGCAAATATGGTAGATGCCAAGCCGTTTTTCACCAGATGAATATCCTGAATAAGACTTGCAATTAAGGGCCCGTCGGCTGTATTTATAATTCCATTTTGCTCCCGTTGAGACACCCTCAAAAGGCCATCCATATCCCCACGAAATGAATTGTAAATTTTAACCTGATTTTGTGTGATCATTTGAGTTTTACCGGTAACCGATAGCAAATTTAGGTTAAAAAAAAGCGTTACAAAGCACTAAACTTTGTAACGCTCATTCAATAACAGGACGATATTGTTTATTTAAAATCGTCGGCAGTTACGCCGGTATTTAATTTAATATCGGTAACGGTCATGCTAAAATTTTGCGTTTGGCCGCCTGCAGATACGGTAACGTCAATTTTATAGGGTAACATAACACTACCCACTTTGCGGTAATCGCTTATTTCATACGTTTGAGTAACAGCGGCATTATTGCTGGTAGTGGTGGTTTCGTTTTTCACCAGCAATTTGCTTTTTACATCATAATACTCGGTTGATCTTTTGCCGCTGGGATCGGTAACGTCAACCTGGTAAGCA
Source organism: Bacteroidota bacterium (assembly GCA_013288685.1). Taxonomy (GTDB): domain Bacteria; phylum Bacteroidota; class Bacteroidia; order Sphingobacteriales; family Sphingobacteriaceae; genus Mucilaginibacter. The sequence continues at coordinate 15,379 of JABDBM010000040.1, forward strand.
TCCGAGCCGTTTACTTTTTGTATACCTTTTACAGTCAATTTAAAAGCTGGGTTTTTCAGATAATCCAATTGCTCGGTTAATGAGGTAAAAACAGCTTTTTGCGCAATTTCTTCGGCAGTAAGATCCTTTTTGTTGCCCATTTGCATCTCATAACCGGTTGTGCCGTCAAACATTGATTTCATCATCACGTTGCCGCCCATCGAAATAGTCATAACATCCTTGTTGGGCGCCAGTTTTTTCTCCGAAACATTCAGGCTCATTCCCTGCATGGCCATCGTCATAGTGGCATCGTATGCGGTTATTTTGCTCAGTTCGGTTGCCCCACCCGTCGCATCAATGTATCCCTTAATTATGTCGGTTGCATTTGTAGCCGGAACGGCGGCGGCAGCAGCGCCTTCAACAACCGGATTGGCGTATATATCATATAACTTTACCGGGTAACCACTTTTTTTAAGGGCATCCAAAAACTTGCTGGCATTGCCTACGATTACTATACGCGCATTATCAAAGCTCATGTACGCTTGTGCGGCACGCTGTATGTCGTCGGCTGTAACCGCATTTACGCGTTGCAAATAGGTTTTGTAAAAATTTGGCGGCAAATCATTAATCAATATGTTGCTGGCAAAAGTGGCCATACGTGCCGGGTCTTCCAACCCCAATGCAAACGAACCATTGTACAAAGCTTTCGCGATATTCAATTCTTCGGCAGTGGCCTTTTCGGTGCGGATGCGTTTTATCTCATCCAAAAATGCGGTAACAGCGCTATCTGTTTTAGGCGTCCGTACAGATGCATCAGCAGTAAACGTACTTTGCCACCTGCCCGAACCCAGGCTGGAGTAAGCACCATAGGTAAAACCATGCTTCTCGCGCAAATCCATAAATAAACGACTTTCGGCGCCACCGCCTAAAGTATAGTTAGCCAATAAGGCCGGGAAATAATCGGGGTTGTTTTTCTTCAGATCAACCAGATTTACAACCGTTATTTCTGATTGTACCGCATTTGGCACATCAATCACATCAATTTCGGTTTTTGCTGGGTTCGGTACCTTTGCCAATACAGGCAGGGTCAGCGGCCGACCGCTCCACTCGCCAAAAACTTTTAATACCAATAGCTTAGCATCAGCGGGTTTTATATCACCAATAATAGTGAGATAACTTCTTGATGGGGTGATGTATTTTTGGTAAGCTGTTTTAACATCCTGTAGGGTAAGCGCGTTAACCGTTTCCTGGGTTTCATACTCACCGTCCGGATGGTTTTTACCATAAACAAGCGCATTCACCACTCTTGCCGAGATCGCTTTGGCACTTCTTTCGTTTGATTTTAAATTGGTTATTTCCTGTGTTTTTAGCTTGTCGAACGATTCTTGTGTAAATGCCGGCGCTTTTAACGCATCACCCATCAGTGTAAATGCGCTTTTAAAGTAACGGGTTAATGCCGACGCACTGCCACCCGATGAACTCAGTTCAACGGTGGCGCCAATTTTATCAACGGCATCGTCAAATGTTGCTTTGGGCATCGTTTTAGTGCCTTCGCTTAACATGCCGCCCATAATAGTCATTACACCGGCCTTTTTACCTTCTGTGATGGGCCCTGCGTCGATAACGAAACTGGCCGATACTTTTGGCAAACGGTGATCTTCGACCACTAAAACGGTAATTCCATTTTGCAATTTGTAAATAACAGGATCTTTAATGGTGATCACGGGCGCCGGACCAGGTTTAGGAGCCGTTGTACGATCAATGGTTTGTGCCTGCGCATATTGCATTAATAATGCCCCGGCCGCTATCATTATATATTTCTTCATCATTTTTGTTGCTATAAATTATAATTATTGAGCTTTAGCTTTAGGCAGGTAATACAATACCAAACGTTGATTACTGCTTAGGTATTTGCGGGCAGCATCGCGTATTTCTTCGCGGGTTATTGATTGTACCTCTTTTAATTCCTCGTTAATTTCGTTGGTGTTTTTATGATGAAACGTATAGCCATTGGCCAAATTCTCGGCAATACCCAACATCCTCGTATTTTGGCTTACAAAGCCATCTTCAAACTGGTTTTGCAGTTTCTGGTAATCTTCAGGGCTAATCAGTTCAGTTTGCAGCTTTGCTATTTCTCCGTTCATGTCGTCCAGCAAGGCTGATGGTTGTGCGCCTCCGCTTGGCAATGCACCAATAATATACATCCCATAATCTTCGAGCGAATAGTTAAAGGCAAAGACCTGCAGGGCGTCTTTTTTCTCATCCACCATTTTTTTGTTCATCCGTGAGCTGCCGCCACCGGTAAGCAGGGTTGAAATTAAGCCCATTACTTTGGAATCGCGGGTGTCACGCCCGGGTACGCGGTAAACCGAAAATATGGCCGGTATTTGTATGTTGGCGTCGTAAGCGGTATCAACAATTTGTTTGGTAATTGGCGCTTCTTCTGTTTTTTTGTAAACCACATCGGCGCCACGTGGAATAGGGCCGAAATAAGATGCAATCAATCCTTTGGTTTTGGCTACATCAATATCGCCCGCAATGGTTAAAACCGCGTTATTGGGTGCATAAAACTGTTTAAAAAACGATTTAAACTCATCAAGCTTGGCCGAATCCAAATCCTTCATGGAACCAATTACACCGTTGTGATAGGGGTGTTTGGTAAACAGGTCCTCGCCTATTACATTAATAAAATTGCCATAAGGGCGATTATCAAAACTTTGGCGTTTCTCTTCTTTTACAACTTCGTTTTGGGTTTTTACGCCAATCTCGTTTATTACCGGGTGCATCATCCGTTCGCTTTCCAGCCAAAGGCCCGTCTCCAAATCGTTTGAGGGGAACACTTCATAATAAAAAGTACGGTCCTGGGTGGTATTGGCATTATTTTGACCGCCATTGGCCGATACAAGTTTAAAAAACTGTCCACGCTTTATATTGTCGCTGCCCTCGAACAATAAGTGCTCAAAAAAGTGTGCAAAGCCGGTGCGGCCAGCTACTTCATTTTTGGAGCCTACGTGGTACATAACCGATACCGCCACTACAGGTGCATGATGGTCGTCGTGCAGAATTACGTGCAGTCCGTTGGGGAGGTCGTATTCTGTAAATTCAACTTTTTGCGCTTTAGCATTTAAGCCGGTAAGGGCCAAAGCTGTAACAGCGCACAATACGTGTTTTCGTATGTTCATATTTATAGATTGTTTTATGGCTAATTTATTATTTTATTCGATATCAAATTTAACAAATGATTTAAAATGAGATAGTTTAGGATAATTAAACCGGTGTTTTTTTAATTTAGATGATCGTAACCGGATTTTGTTTCAGTATTTAAACGATAAAGTTGTACTTAAAACGAAATCAGGTGGTTATTATTCTATGAAACTGTTTAAATGGTAAAAGTATCCGTTGCGGATTATGAAAGAATACTATTTGTTCGAATTTCACGAATTTTAAAACAACAATTAATTCGTGAAATTCGGTCAATTTGTGATCATTCGTGTTTGTTCACTGATAAATTAAACGGCTTCTAATATCCGGCGCAGATAGTTTATTTGACCCAAATGGTAAGTTAAATGGCCGTAAAACTGCAGCATATAAAATGCTGTGCTTTTTTGCCCAAAGAAATCTAACGGATATTGCTCATCCAGCTTTTGCTGGCTGATATCTTTCAAGCTTTCTTTTACTACTTCAGCTAAAAGTTCAATATCGGCAATAAGCTTTGTCTGCGGAACGCCCGTTAACGAAAACTCTTCCACCCGGTTACGCACGTACCCGGTTTTACCCAACATGGCGCCGATGGTATAGTTCAAATTACCAACCAAATGCAGCGTTAAAGTACCTGCCGAATTGCTGATGCCGTCCATTTGGCGCCAGATGTTGTCTTCGTCTTTAAAGGCTGCGATTTCGTCGCGCAGTTTGAGGATATCGCGCAGGTATAGTTCGGAGAAGTAGTTTTCCATGGTTGGGATGTTTAAATGTTTGTTGGTGCAATATACTGCAAAACACGTATGGCGTAAAATTTACCACAAAGTTCACAAAGAGAAGAACACAATGGACACAGAGATTTATTGATTTATCTTTTATCTATCTTCTGTATAACTAACAAATTTTAACACAAAGAAGCAGAGAAATCACAGAGCGCACAGAGTTTGAATTGATATTTTACTTCTCTGTGTTCTCCGTGATTTCTCCGTATCTCTGTGTTAAAAAATAACTACCCTTACCGCCGGCTTCAATGTTGTCATACTCAAATTTACAAACATTAATTATTTCTGCGTTAAAAAATGTTAATGTTATCCGGGCCATTGCTTAAACACCTACCTTAGTAAAACAATCATAAACTTATGCTGCACAACTACTTTACCATCGCCTGGCGAAGCCTTTGGAAAAATAAGGTTTTTTCGCTCATCAATATTTTCGGACTATCTATCGGCATCGCCTTTACCTTGCTGATGGGCGCTTACGTTTGGGGCGAGCTGCGGGTAAATGATGATTTAAAAAATGCGGATAACCAGTACATCCTGCAAAGCAAATGGAAAGACCCCAACCTGGGTTTTGAGCTGGGCACCATAGCTCAATTGCCCAAAGCGCTAAAGGAAACTTATCCCCGGCTGGTAGCCAATTTTTACCATTGGGATGGGGTTACCTCCAATGTATCAAAAGGCGACAAACATTTTCGCGAAGGGATACAGATTGGTGACAGTACAATGTTAAGCATGTACGGTTTTGCCTTATCGCACGGAAGTGCACAAACCGCACTTAACGATCCCTTTGGCGCAGTGGTTACCGAAAAACTGGCCAATAAGTATTTTGGCAGTACCGACGTGGTTGGCAAAACTATCAACATTGAAAGTTTTACCGGTTTAAAACACGATTTTATGATCACCGGCGTGCTAAAGCCCATGCCTAAAAACTCGGTGACCACCGTTAATGATAATAACAACAGCGACATTTTTTTGCCGGTAAAAGCGGCGGTATTTTTAGGCCGCAGCATGGACGGGTGGAACAATACCAGCCTGGTGGGACTTATTGAACTGCAAAAAGGTGTTAGTCCGAAAGATTTGGAGCAACCCATGCGCCACCTGATCAAGCAAAATGCATCGCAGCAAATAAATGATAATTTAACGGCTTACCTGGTTCCGCTGAAAACGTATTACCTGGATGCCAACAACGGCATCGTTAAAAAAATGTGTTATACGCTTTCGTTTATCGCGCTTTTTATATTGCTTATGGCAGTTATTAATTTTGTTAATATCTGCATTGGCCGCTCGTCCAGCCGGATGAAAGAGATGGGTATCCGCAAAGTTTTGGGTGGGATGCGGAAGCAACTGATGTGGCAGTTTTTGATTGAATCGATTTTGCTGGTATTGCTGGCAACTATTATTGCACTGGGCATTTACGCCATGGCCCGGCCATACTTTAGCGATGTTTTAGGCAAAGATATTACGGGCCTGTTCTCCTTCCCGGTATATTTTTATTTGCTGCCTTTGTTATTTGCTGTTTTTGTGGGCTTGTTGGCGGGCATTTACCCGGCACTGGTGCTGTCGGCATTAAAATCGGTCGATTCATTAAAGGGCAAACTTAGCTCGGTGAAAGAAAGTGTGCTGTTTCGCAAAATATTGGTTGGCTTCCAGTTTGGTACGGCGGCCTTGGTTTTTATCGGCTCCATCATTATTTCGCAGCAGGTGGCCTTGTTTTTTAATGGCGATTTGGGTTTTAAAAAAGACTATGTGGTTTATGCGCAGGTGCCAAGAGACTGGAGCGCCAAAGGGGTAAAAAAGATGGAGGCCGTAAGGTACCAGCTTTCGCAGATGCCGCAGGTGAGCAGCGTTTCACTTTCGTGGGAAATTCCGGATGGGGCCAACGGCGGCAATGGTCAGTTGTACCGGGCGGGCACCGATCCTAAACAAGCAGTTACTGTACAGGGCCTGGTTTCTGATAATCAATACGCTGCTACTTACAATATTCCGCTTGCTGCCGGCACCTATTTTACGCCGCAATATACGCCTGCCGATTCCTCAAAAATTGTAATTAACCAAACAGCGGCAAAAGCTTTAGGGTGGAACAACCCCAATGATGCCATCGGCCAATTATTGTATGCCCCCGGCAGCACCACACCGTTTACTGTTTGCGGTGTAACTGCCGATTTCCATTTTGGAACCATGCAGGCGCATATTCTGCCCATTAGCATTGTAAATGTTAATTTTGCGCAGATTTATCGTTTCTTTTCGATTAAGCTTAAACCCGGCGATATGCAAAAAAACATTGCCGCCCTGCAAAAACAATGGAGCCTGGTATTGCCCGATGCTCCGTTCGAATATCATTTTATGGACGATGCACTTGCCCATATTTATCAAACTGAAATACAGCTGAAAAAAGCCTCGGTTATTGCAACGGTATTGGCAGTAGCCATTGTGCTGCTGGGGGTGCTGGGCCTGATCTCGTTAAGCATCCAAAAACGCACCCGCGAAATTGGCATCCGTAAAGTGTTAGGCGCATCCGTTGCCGGTGTGATAAGCTTGTTTATCAAGGAGTTTTTGGCCATCGTAGTTTTTGCCGGACTGGTTGCCTGTCCGCTGGCTTATTTACTAATGCACAACTGGTTAAAAGATTACGCTTACCGGGTTGATATTACGGGTTATCCGTTTGTAGTATCGCTGGCTTTACTTACAGGGGTAACGGCGCTGTTGATTGCATTGCAAACTATAAAAGCGGCTTTGAGCAACCCGGTTAAAAGTTTAAGGACGGAATAACGCTCCGCCGTCATTAGATCATTGGTTTGGGTGGATTTTTTTGTAGGTATACGGGTAATTGCTCGTTATCGGGCTTTGATTTGGTGGCGGCTGGTTCGGCATGGTATTGTTTATATACAAAATATAGCAATTTAACACCCTTCAAATCATTGCGCCAACCTCCTCGCCTCATCCAGCGCTGCCGTATTTCCGAAATAAACCATTTTCTGATGTTCTGCCAGGTAATCACCAATAAACAAGGCTTTACTAAGCAATTGATTTGAATTGTAGCCGGTTGACGAAGCGGCTTTTATGGCAGCCAAATCAACCAATAAATTAATCATGTTACTTAAATCGGCAGATGTCAGTTTTTGTGCTGATAGCCGGGCTAAAAACCCTTCATTGGTTAAAAGGGCAATTTCATCTAAACTCATGCCGATGCCGGATTTTAGCAGATCACCAACTTCGGCTACTTTAATATCGGTCGCCGCGCTTTCCTTCAGTAATAAAACTTTCGAAAATATTTTTCTAAAGAAGAGACCGAGCGATTCTATCTGACGTAATAGTAGGTCTTGATTTTCCATGGTTTTTATATCTGACCTAAAACTAAGGTTTTATTGTGAAACGCCGCGGATGCTTGTGAAAACAGCGAAACGGAAAAACTAAAACAGGAATTGTCCGCTAACACGAGGCTCCTTATCAGATTCGTCACTACACGTTCTTCTCTTCGTCAAAACACATTAAAACTCAACGTATCTGCCTGCATAGCTGTAAAAATTCCAAACCCATTCACCACGTTGGTTGGTAAATTAACCAGGTTTTGCGAGGTTGCCCCTCCGGTATTTCCCTTTATCATATTAATATATTCCTGGTTTACACTAAACAACATCACCTGATAGTGCCCGTAATAGGGGAAGTTATTTTGCACCAAATCAATATAAGCTGCCTGGTTGGTGTTTAACTCAAAGTTTGCTGAACGGTTACCCCCGAATGTACTTAGCGGAAAGGCCGGACCATCAGCATTATTGAATACCAACACATGGTTTAACGAATCGGGGTTGTCCCAGCTCATTCTGTCCAATGCAGCAGTATTTGGGGTGCCGGTGGTGGTAGTTATGGTTATAGCGGCGTATTGTGTTGTAAAGTTGGTTGGCTTTGCAGGCATTACCGTTTTAGCCGATACCACATTACCCTGATAGGTAAATTGCATGGTATAGCTTTTACCGGACACTAAAAAGCCTGCGGCGTTGTAGGCATAAACTCCCGAAGACGATTCGGTTAATTTAACGCTGGTGCTGCCGTCAGAAACAGAAACCGCTACTCCTGCTATTGGGCTGCCATACTTAGCGGTATCATCGAGCGTTTTTTGCTGATATAGTTTTACCGTTATTCCCTGGCCGGGGATAAGGTATCCCTGTACCACGGGCAGAGTAGTACTTGCCGGTAAATTATCTTTTTTGCAGGCTGCGAGCAATACAAGCGCGAGGCCTAAAAACAGCTTATATTTTAATATTTGTTTTCTCATTTCCATCGTAAGCTGAGTGTGATATTTGGGGTAAAGCCCAGGTAGTTAACATCGGTTGTTATGGCCTGGTAATTTTGTAGTTGGTACTCGCGGTACCAGGTATTGGTGTGATTATAAACGTTAAACAGCGACAGGCCAATGCTGCCAATTTTGTTGCCGTTTATTTTTAACAGATCGTATGTGGCCGAAAGATCGAGCCTGTGATAATCGGGCAAACGCTCCGCATTTTTGCCGCTGATATTAAAGGCTGTTTGTGTGTTGCCATCGGCCGTAGTAACTGTATAGCTGGACAACGGCGCGGTATAAGGATGCCCGGTGCTGAATATAAATACAGCCGAAAAATTCCAGCGGTAATAATGGTACATATTAATGGCTTTAAACTCGTGCCTTATGTCCTGGTCGGCAGGGTAATAGGTATTGCCAAAAACAGCAAACTTATTTTCGGCATCCGCCAGGGTATAGCTTAGCCAGCCGGTGTAGTTACCCAACTTTTTTTGCACCAAAATTTCAATGCCTTTGGCTTTGCCGGTTCCGGTATAAAAATCCTGTTCGATGGTGTTGGCGGTACTACCCGGCGAAAAGCCCGACTGCCTGATGGTATATTGGGTTAAGCCCGAAAGCGTTTTATAATAGCCTTCTATATCAATTAAAAAGTTGCTGTTTTCGTAACTGATACCGCCCATGTAATGCTGCGCAGAGCTTACAGGGATATTGCTATTGTTTGATTGTACCCAAAAGTTACGGTTGCCATTTACAATGTCTTCGCGGGTAACTTCGTTCATAAACTGGTAAAACTGACCGGTTGCAACTTTAAGGGTATAGTTACTGTCGATCACGTAGCTTGCCGAAAACCGGGGCTCGGTATACAGCCTACCCGTTGGCTGAAACCAGGTACTGCGAAAGCCGGGCTGTATGTGCAGTTTGGTGGTTGGGTCATATTCCAGTTCGCCGTAGGCGCCCGCTAAAATGGCAGTATTATGCTGATTAATTAACGTGCTGGTATCGTTTTGTACGTAGCTATAATTAATTTTCTGGTGATTGGCGAAGCCCCCAAACTTCAGCTTTAATTGGTTGCTGAATAGTTGTTCCCATTCTGATTTTACGCCCACATCCTGCAGGTTATTATTTTCAACCGTTCCGGTTTCAAACGCCACCGGGTCGCCGTTGCTATCATAGCGGGTGCCATTGGTGCTGCGGTTGCGATCGTTAAAGTAGGATGAATAGGTAACGTACGTGTTGGAGTGCACATTTTTGTTCCATTGGCGGAACCATTTTAAGCTACTGCCGGTGTTGCCATATTTGGTATAGTCGGTAATGTTGATGCTACCCGTTGTGGTGCTTAAAAAAGCTGGTATTTGCAGGGCACGGCTGTTATCGGTAATGTCTTCTCCATTGTAAAAGCTCCAGGTGATGGCATCGTTTTTATCAATGCGATAATTATAGCGTATATCCGCATCATAAAAATGGGATGCCGGCGTAGTTGATTCTCCAAAACCTCCGCCACCGCCAAAACCACGGCCACCACCCGGTCCGCCGCCGCCCTGTGCTGTTGAAGTATTAAACTGCTTGAATATTTTATCGTAAAGCGGTCCCTGGTACGAGCGGCGGAATGCTACCAGCAGCGATGATTTATCGCCCAACGGCGTTTCGACAAAAGCGTTGAGGCTTAATAAACTTAAATCAATGCCAAAATTAGCTTCGTTGCGGTTGCCGTCTTTTCCGTTAATTTCAGTAACGCTCGAAAGCCGGCCACCATACATCGGCGAAAAGCCGCCTTTGTATAATTGCACATCCTTAACCGCATTGCTGTTAAAGGCGCTGAAGAAGCCATAAAGGTGATCAACCTGGTAAACGGTAAAGCCATCAAACACCACCAAATTTTGATCGGGTGTGCCGCCACGCACATAAGCGCCGGACGACGACTCATTGGTAGCCCCTACGCCCGGCATTAACTGAAAGGCGCGTAAAATATCTTTTTCGCCCAGGTTGGGCAGTTTATCAAGGGCGGCCGGGCTTAACTGCAGCACGCCAACCTTTTTGGTATCCGTATTCATTACACCGCTTTTTTTACCGGTAATGGTTACTTCGTTTAGGGTATTAAGTGCTTTAAACATCCCAATAGTAAGGTTATTGTTGATGTTTTTGGCGATAAGCCTTAAATAATCGTCCTGGTATCCCGAATAGGTAATCTCAATCACGCTGGTATCTGACGGAATATTAAACAAGGTAAAATTGCCATCGGTATTGGTGCTGGTAGTAAGGCTGGTATTCCTGATGCGGATGGTTGCTGATGGCAGCGATTCGCCAGTGGTTTGGTCAATAACCTTTCCGCTTATACTGAACAAAAAGTGCATCGGCGGGGCTTTGGGCTTTTCCAGTTCCGATGTAAGTGCCGTCCCTAATGTGGTGTGGCGTAATTTGTTCATAGCTTTAAGCCTGTTCAGATCATCTGTGTTTTGAAGGATGTAGATAGTGCCGTCCTGCTCAATCCAATAATGCAGCTTATTGGCGCTGCATACTTTTTGAAATACATCTTTTAACGATTCATCAAAATAATGCTCAGCAATGTCGAACTTATTAAGCGAGTCCCGTTCGTAAACAATGTTCAAATGAAAGCTGGCTGCAATGGTATCCAGCATCAAATCGAGCGGGCAAGTAAAAAAATGACTTATATAAGTTTTTTTAAGGGTTTTTTGCGTTTGCTGTGCCGATGCACAATAGCCCCCCGCAGTGATTAAAAATAGCAGTAATAATTTCCTCATTCAGTTTTGTTTGTATCAAAAACCGAATTTGGAGCCAATTATTAAGGATAGGAAATAAATGAGATAAGGCAGGGTTATGTGCCGACGAACAACACTTATTTGCCGCGATTGGTTACCAGTTATTTGAGATGCTGTTTAATTCAATATTCATCGTATGCGCAATTTGATAAATATTATGCTGCTTTAATGCCGCTCAACCCCACCTTTTCTTCCTCTTTATCAAGCCTTTAAATCCAAAACCCATCCACCAAACCGTCCGCCTGTGTACGCCATCCGTACGCTAACGAACACTTTTAAAAACACCTTGATTTTTATTTTACTGATTACCAGGCAATTACAATATGGGTATCAATATTGGCATGCCCTTGTAAAATAATAACAAATAATTAAGCATTAAATATTACTAACATGAAAACAACAATTTTAACCATAGCTATCCTGCTTACAGCAGTACTTGGTATAAATCAATCAACTTTTGCTGCGTCATTCAACAGCAATGAAGTAAGCACAATTTTACCGGTTACAAGCCCCATCAGCAAAATTGAGGTACACGGCAATGTGGAACTTTATGTATCGAGCGGCAACACAAACCAAGTAAAGGTTTACAACACCTATTATGCCGAAAACGCATTGATACAAGATGACAAGGGTCTTTTACGTATTAGCTCGTACAACGAACAAAAACTGATAGTTTGGGTTACCGTAACCGATTTGCGCAACCTGGAAGTTTACGACACAGCATCAGTAAAATCGTTTGGCAAACTATCGGCTATCGACTTGGATGTTAAATTATATAACAACGCCTTCGCTAATTTGGATTTAGATGCCTATCATGCCGAAATTACTTTATCGGACCACGCTAAAGCCAACGTATCGGGTGATATTCAGGAAGGTAACATGAAATATGATCTGTCAGCCTCACTCAACACCAGCGACCTGGTATCGGCACAATTGATTAAAACGTTAAATGCAAAAGGTGCCATCACTGATGGCGATTCAGCTGAATTGGTGATCCTTTAAAAATCCCTTTCCCCAAAAAAGAAGAGCCACTTGTACAAGTGGCTCTTCTTTTTTTCAATCTGTAACGCTAAATAGCAGCGTAATAAACACCTCCTTGCGGCACAATTTTGGTGCTGCTGAATACTGAATAAGGCATATAATAAAATCCGTTAAGCCCCCACGATGATCCCCATGAGTTTTGAACTTTAAATGCTTTCTTATTGTCATCGTACCCAATAATGGGTGTTGCATGGCCGCCCAGTAAAGTGACTCCTTTTGCCAATGCGCCTGCGGTGGTTAGGGGGTTGTATATGTAGCTTGTGGTGTTCAACCCTTCAAAGTATTGATATTTGGAATTATCATAAACGTTAAGCCCCATCATAACGGGGATATTATGGCGGAGGCAGTTTTTAACTGCGGCAGTATCACCGGTATTGATCAAAACATAGCTGCTTATTTTGTAATTGAGCGCATTGGAAATAGCCGCAGTTGCAGGCGGTGTTTTATAGGCTGTTGTTTTATCGCTTGCGGGATAGGTGTACAAAGCTTCGGTGCAAATACCATATTTTTGTAAAGCCAAATCAATATCAACCATATAAGCGCCATCATCTGCGGTTATTTTTTCGTGGAGAATATTAACCCTTTCTTCGTAATACAAAAAGGCCGGGCTTAAAACCGGCGGAAACGCGCCATTTTTGTAATTGTACATAATTTCGTAAGCCTCGGCCCCGCAAAAAGAAGTACACGAACCCAAAGAGCCCTGGTCTCTTATAGCAGGCGTAGCAAGAGTAAGTACCGGTGGTGGTGGTGTAGTGGTCAAATCTTTAAATTTCGACCGGAATACCGCCTCAGAATATACCGGTACGTCGGCATACATATCCGGCGTCATGGTTAAAAGGCCATATACATGTTTGCCTTCTACTGTTTGGCTTATTTCCGGCTGTTGTGATGGTACAATATCATTTGATTTTGAACAGCCATACAATATCGTCATTAAAATTACCGACGATAAAATTGATGATAGTTTTAGGTTAGGTTTCATTTTTTAATGGTTTTATGTGATTAGCCCCTTAAATTACTGACATGCAATAATTTAATAAAGATAATTATTAAATTAATAAACCGTAAAAAAAGTGTTTTTATAACGGATTGTATGGGAATTAAACAGACAGTAATTTATAGTGGCCTTTTTTGTTTTACCGGAGAGATCAAGGAGAATGCACGGAGTACACGGAGTTTTTAACGGGACTAAATACACTAATTTATCAGATGATCAACCTAATTTTTATATTCTTTGTGTGCTTTGCCCTCCTTTGTGATGTCTGTGGTTAATTTCTCACATACAAAGCGTCATCATAGCAACCCCAAAATTACTCTCCCAAAAATTCCTTCTGTTTTATTTCCACCAGGCCGCCGTAAGTTGGGTTGCGGCTCAGGTAAATACTCACATGGTAGTAATCGTTATCAAACAAATAAATATTGTTGGACTTATCGGTACCCTGAAATTTCATCAGCAGGCCATATCTTTTGGCCTGGCTAATCATATTAAGGATGTATTGTTTATTGGTTGAAGTATAATTAACGGTGCGCAATAAAGTACCGTCGTAAAGTTTAGTATAGCGGCCCACGTTTATTTTCTCGGTGTCGGCTTTAGCATAAATGTCGCCCTTTTTAGGGGTAACGCTTTTAAAATACTCCACTTCCTGTCCGTTAACATCGGTAGTAAAGTCCTGTTTAAATTTCCGCCCATCCCGCAAGGCATTAAAAACATCGCCGTTGGCTAAATTTGAGTAGTAAACCAAATCGTTAAACTTTACGTTTTGCGCGTATAGGCTAATGCTGCATAAAAATAAAGCGGGCAAAAGGATCAGGCACTTCTTCATAACAGATAGTTTTATTAACATCAAATATACTTTTTTTTAGCGTTCTTTAACAGCAATTTATACGTGTATATTTAGTTTTACCGCAGAGAAACAGAAAATGCACAGTACACGGAGTTTCTTAATGTAACACGCCGCTTTAGTAAATATCCATTACTCATTTTTTCAATTCTCTGTGTGTTTTGTGCCTTCTTTGTGATATCTGCGGTTAATTCCTCCAACATAAAGCGTCATAAAGTCTTTTTTAAATCAAACTCAAGCGCCCGGATGATAGGTTTTTTCGGCATGTTTAAGCACATCCTGCTTATAAAACAATACATCTTTAAACTTACCTTCAATATACATGCCAGCCTGGTCAGTAAAGTGTTTTGAGGCTGGGTCGAAAGATTGTCCACCGGTTATCAATGATTTAGCCTTAATACGGGGACCAAATTCCACAGCGGCAATAAAGCTGTTGCCCGAATATCCATAGCGTTTTTTTGTGTTCATGGTACGGCTCACAAACGAAGGGAGCTGCCCGAACGCTGATGAAGTTAAGCCAACCGGCAAGCTTGGCGCATCATCATTAAATTTACCCTCCACGGGACGCTGGTAGCGGTTTATGTCGCCCCAATTTGTTTTCCAACTGCCGTAGCGCTGTTGCAGGTTGTTAATTGCCTTCGCAAACATATCCAGCAATTGTTTATCGCTGCTATTTTGCAGCATGGTATTTACCCTTTTAGTAATATAGGTGCTTTCTTCGTCTGTTTTTGGGCGGGGCATGGTGCCCATTATCAAAGTGCCCCATTCAATGGCGACAGTGCTGGCTATTGAATTAGCGGCGGTGTTGCGATCCCATTGCTGTAAAAGCTGCATCGGTTCGGCAAGTTTTTGTTTGGTAGAATCGGGCGCTTTGTTATAGGCGTTGAATAGGGGCGGCAGCAAATCGTCAAAAGCGGCCAGGTAACGGTTGTATCCTTTTTCCATTAATTGACTAAGTGTTAACTTTTTGCCATCATCCAGCAATTTCATGGCGGTAATGGCGCGATAATTTTGCCCGCCCGGCGCCATATAAGCAGGATATTCACTTTCAACAGGACTGCTCTTGCCCGATGAAGTAAACGGGGTTGAATTGCAGTTCTGTATCCAGCCCGTAGCCGGGTTATAAACATGCACAATTTGGTCGAGCGTGTGCAGTCCCTGCCATTCCGTGGTCGAAGTACTGCCATCAACAGGCTGAGTCCAATCAAGCTTTGGGTCGCGTTTCGGCATAAAATTGCCATACCAAAAAACAATATTGCCTTTGTCATCGGCATAAACCGTGTTGTTGGTGGCGTTTGATAACAGGTTCATTGCCTTTTTATACTCGCCAAGGTTATTGGCCTTTGTTATCAGCCATGATTCGAGCAAGGCCTTGTACGAACGATTGTCGGCTTTAAGCGCCAGCCATTTTCCATCGCGGCTGCCCAATATTGGTCCGTGGTGGGTGTAATAGCCGGTAATTATCTTTTGTTCGGTTGATGCGCCGTTTTTAACGTTCAATACCAATTTGCGGGAAATAACCGGTTTAAGCGCGCCATTGTATTCATAAAACCATTGCCCGTTTTTTTGAGTTACTTTTTCGGCATACAAATCGCCCACATCGGCATAGCTGCTGGTGTGCATCCAGCCTAAGTGCGCGTTAAACCCCTGATAAACAAAAAACTGCCCCCAGGTAACAGCGCCATAAACATTAAGGCCCTCGTCACTCACCAATTGTACTTCGCTGCGGAAATAAAACGGCACATGCGGGTTAATATATAACATGGCATGGCCCGATGCCGAGCGCGCCGGCGCCAGGGCAAATCCATTGGAGCCAATATCCCGGTCATTTACATCAGGCTTGTAAACAGAACCTAATTTTTGGCTGCCGCCGCCTCCATAAAACTCCTTTGTTTCGTTTAAGTTGATTCCGCCGGTAACGGTGGCTGCCACGCTGCCATCGGTAAACATGAGTGCATACCAAGGTTCAAAGCGCTGAAAAACAGCGGGTTTTACTTGCGGATGTTTGTATAGATAATAGTTCACCCCGTCGGCAAAAGCATCCATTAATTTCCTGAACCAGGGTGCACTTGCCTTATAATCCTTAATAGCATCGGCACTGTCGGCAATTAATTGAAGCTGAACGTCGGTATATATACTTTTTTCTCCGTCAATTTCGGTTTGCCGGCCCAACTGATATAAATAGTTGTTTTCTATCCCTTTAAAATTGTCCTCGCATTCGGTATACATCAGCCCAAAAACAACATCAGCATCGGTTTTGCCATAAATATGTGGCACCCCCCAATTATCACGGATGATGGTAACAGATTTTGCTTCCCGCTCAAATTTTTGAATTTCAGTGGTAGAATATTTTCGGGCAGAGGCAATAAATGGGAAAAGGAAAAGTATTAAGATTAGCTGTTTTGTCATAGTAACAACAGTTTTACTGGGTAATTGTGAACAAAAGGGGTGTTTTTATGCAACTTTTATAGATAAATGTTAATTTTACAGTTTATTGTAATATTAATATAACTACTTACGTTATTGTTAACTTTAGGGCTAAGATAGCCGAAATTGAATAATTAGGTATATATTTTGTTATAGTTGCCAAATTGGGTTTTAACTTGCTGATAAACAATCGGTAATTGTAAATAAAAGAGCTTGGATATACATTTAAATATGGGATCTGAGATTTAGTTGGTCAACATTATCTGACAATGATGTTGTGTGCGTTCCGGGGTGAGATACGGAACGCATTTTTTTTGCCATTTTTTTAAACATTTTTGGCATTTCACGTATTATACCTAAAACCTGGTTTTTTATGAAATACGCATTTGTTATCGGCTCCAACGCTTTTATAGTGCCCAGCCGGGTTATCAGTTATGATAACCATGGTGAAGATACCCAATTTTTAAGAATAAATTCAATATACCGTGATTTGCCACCTACGGCCGAAAATGCACTCTTAAACATCGATCTTATTATTAAAGATACTGATGGCGCAGATGTTATCCTCGTGAGTAATAAAACGGCAACATATACCAATCACCAGGTTAATATTGAAGCTAATAGTATACAAATTTTAAGGGCCGACGGATCGATGCTGATACATGTGCATCAATTATACGATGAAGATGCGATGGCGCTGGAGCATAATATAGTAGCCGAACTGGCTGTAAATGACCCTATTGTTGTTATCCGGATAACCGGCAACTTTATGTTGGGAGATCTGCATATCCGGGCCGAAAACGAAAAACTGTTGGTAAACGATACGGGCTATGCCACATCGGCCATGACCGGTAAAAACCAATTGAAATTTACAGCAGAAGGCGTGGCGCTGTAACGGCTGTATCGCTTCAGCAGATTAAACTTTATGGCGCTTCGGCATAGCGAATGTCGGCTTTTGGCGTAGGAAGATTGTTTTGTTTGATGTATCGTCTACGCTTTTCTATTTCAACAAGGTCTTCATTATACCCTCTGAGTGTTGCAATGGCGTAAGCTTCGGTCAAATCCTCCTCGGCCAGTTTATAGTCGCCAATGTTGGCTTTTACTGTTGCCAGGTCAATTAAGTTGGACACCGTAAGTTTATCATCATTTTGCCTGCGCGATATATTATTGCTTTGCAGCAGGTACCACTTAGCCTCCGAAAATCGTTTTTGACGGATATACATGCGACCCAAATCCTGGAAATCGTAGCTGGCGTTGGTAAAAGACTCCAAAGCCATATTGTGTTGCGCCGATTTGATTACCGACGATTCGACAGCCGTATAGCTGTATTTGGTGCGTTTTAAATGCCGGGCTTGTACATCGCGATTGTTATTGACAGTAAATACAGGTAATTGTACAATAGAATGCCGGGTCTCTGACGGGGCAGATATTGCCGGATAGCGAACGTGCTTTTTTAAAAAGTTGAAATTTATTTTTTTCAGGTTAATATGATACCATTGGGCCGAAGCGGAAAAGCTTAGCGTACCCAGTAAAATAACTAAGATAAATTTCATTTAATAATTTAGTATTGTTTATAATATAATTTATCAAAACGTAAATGTAGTAAATATATGTATAATGCAAATTGAAAAAAATAAGCCTCTGTGTCGTTTTTTTGTATGGGAGAGATAACCACAAAGGCCACGGCGGGGCCACAAAGTACACAGAGAGTGGAAAAATTGAATGTTGAGCATCTGATAAAGGTGAGTATATTACTGTAAAAAACTCCATGTACGCTGCGCATTCTCTATGGTCGCTGCGGTAAAACTAATCATACTATATTCGAACTGCTTTATGTTATTTTTACAATCATCCAATGCCCAAATATCGCGGGGATATAATAAATTTGCGCCAAATCTGTTAAATATGCAATTTGCTTTGAGCTTTTTGCTTTGAGCCTTCAGCTTTAATCGTCTGCTATGTTAAAAACCTCTTCTGGGTTGTTTTTTTTGATATTATTTGGCTTCGCTTTATCTGCCACTGCCCAAAAAACCGATACCCATGCTAAAGACAGCCTTAAAATAGATACCAACCTGCTCAATAAATACCGTATTGATCCGGGCCATAATTCGTTACCGATCCGTTATCGGCCCATACAGATATTTAAGGAACAGCTGCCGGTTTCGATGCTCGATTATAAGATAAGCTACTGGCACAAATCGATACTTTTTGGACTTAACTTTAGTCAGTCGGCATTTAGTAATAATTATAGTGCGGGCGGTGTAAGTGCTATTGCCCTGGGGTCGAACTTTGACTATAAGGCCGAGTACCATAAATCGCCTATTGATTTTACTACCGAACTAAACTTTATTTATGGGATATCAAAAAATAAAGACCAGGGATCGCGCAAAACTAACGACCGCCTTTTTTTTGATAATAAACTGGCGTCGCAGCTATCCAAAAAATGGTTCTTTTTCGGGTCATTAACTTTCGAATCGCAGTTTACCAAAGGGTATAACTATTCCAACCCTGATGGAAGTGTGGCGGCCAACCCTTACGAAATATCTAACCTGATGTCGCCCGGGTATTTAACTGAATCGGTGGGTTTTGAGTATAAACCAAATAAATGGTTCGATCTTCGGTTTGGTACCGGTACTGCCCGGCAAACTTTTGTGCTTGATACTACCATATATCATAACCAGGCGGGTAACTACGGCGTACCCATTGGCCATACCATTTATAACGCCCTGGCCGTGCAGGTTGTGGCGTCCATCGACAAGGATCTGTCGAAAAGCACCCATCTTAACTTACGCTATAACCTGTTTATTCCGTACATACAACCGCTGGCCTACACGAGTCATCGCATCGACGGCATCCTTACTACCAAGGTAAGCCGCCTGATTGCTTTTACAGTAAACGGCACTTTTCTGTACGATAAAAACACCTCCAAAAGCATCCAGGGCACCGAAGGCCTGGCACTCGGTGTAATTTATAAGTTCCCGTAGGGGATTGGTTCATGGTTGATGGTTCATAGCCGAAAGCTTTTGGCCCATAGCTGATGGTGAACTGAGCGGTTTGTTGAAAAAGCCACGCACAGTCCTCCTTTTTTCCATGAACCATCAACCATCAACTATGAATTTTTTTCGTCTCACGCAACCAGCATGATCGACTGACAATCAACGGCTTAACAGTTTGGCACGCCCTTAAAACCGACAAAAATTAGCTAAAGGTTAACATTTTGGGCAAAAAAGGGAAAAAAAATCCACAAAATGGGGAAAATATTTTAAAGGGTGTGTAACCTAACTAACTGATAATCCGTAAACAACCGTAATTAAAACGAATAATACGATGCATATCTTAATATTATCAGTTCAGGTTTTACTTTTTATGGCCGGCTTGCTATTTACCGGGGTATTGTTTTTTAGCTTCCTGAAATTTTTGAAGAAAAACTATTTCCCAAACTGGAAATTCCCTGATTATATCAGCGTTGGCTATGCCGAATATTTGGTTAATAAATATATAAAGAAGCCGATAGCACAAATTAAATCGGCTCGTCAATAATATTTTATAGGTGTGATGGACGCCGGTGGCAACATTGGCAGAGGGGTGAGCAGGCCGGGATGGCGGAAAGATGTGCGGGTAGGGCGTGAATATGAAAGTTTTTCTGCCGCCATTAGGCGAAGTTTAGTGCCGGAAGTATAGCGGACAAGAAAGGTGTGAATGGTGATTATACTTCCGGCTAAAAGCTATTATGATTTAACAACAGGCGGCATGTATTGTACTGTGGGATTGAGGAAAGCGCAAGTGCCGCCTGTTTGTTTATATTATTTTTAAGACCTATGAATTGTGAGGGTGATTAATAAATGCAACCCGGGGGTGGAAATGGATGTCGGGATTTTGGGGGTGTGGATTACCC
>JABDBM010000041.1 GCA_013288685.1 Bacteroidota bacterium
TAAAATAAAGGGGTATAATGAGCAGTGCACCCGCGCCCGGTTCCTGTTTAAAGGTCATGACGATGGTCAGCACCGCCGTAGCCAGCATAGTCGAGTTCAGCGGGTTAAGCATATTGCCCAGTACCAGCGGCGCCAGGAACCTGGCCAGTCCTTTATCCTTTTCGTTTTTCATACTATCAAAATCACTTTACAAAGTTACTTTGATATTTTTAATTATCAAAGTAACTTTGATAATTCTTTCTTACCTTTATGGCTTATTGAATAAAACAATGGTTACCGAGCAAGATAAAGAAGTAGCGCACAGCATCCTAAACCTTTTATCGATGTCAAGGTACTAAGCCTGAATTTGCTGTTAAATACAACCTTCCTGCGGCAGATCGGCATCAACTTTATCATTTACCTGGTACTGTACGGCCTCCCGCAGTGGCTGGAGCAGTCCAAACATATCAACCCCTCAAGCGTCGGGCTGATCATGCTGCCTTTCTCACTGACCGCAATGGCGCTGAGTTTGATGATCGCCAAAAATAAAAACTACAAGCTCCAGCTGAGCACAGGCGTGTTTTGCATTATCATGGCCACCATCGGCATCTTCCTGTTAAATAGCACCTCGCCGGTGTATTTTATTGAGGGTATCACCATTGTTATCGGGGCAGCATTGGGGATACTTACCGTATCCAACCAGGCCACTTTATATGCAGAGGCCCCGGACGACCAGGTAGGGGTATGCTTCGGCTTGTTTCGTACGGTGGGTTATATCGGGGCGATCCTGGCCGGTTCCAGCCTGAAACACCAGTTTAAAGCCGGAGCCACCGATGCGGGATTGCATTCGCTGGCGCTGTTTGCGCTCGTCGCCTGTATCCTGATCGTGCTCTTCCTGCTGCCTTTGTTTTTTAAGCGGCGGAAAATTGAAATCGACTTAGAAGTAACTATATAATCAAAGATCATGACCACAAATTCAAAAAACAGTAAAACCGTCCTCCTGGTGATGGACATTCAAAAAACGATGATGGGCTACCTGCCCGATCCGGAACCGTTACTAACGAAAATTGAAAAAGCTATTGTTTCCGCCCGAAAAGCAGGCGTAACTGTAATTTATGTAACCCTGGCTTTTCGCGAGGGCCATCCCGAAATTCATCCGGCACATGTGCGCTTTGGAGCTATCAAAGAAGGCAAGGTGATGTTCACGCACTCAAATGAAGGCACATCCGTACACCAGGCTGTCGAACCACTGCCAACTGATATTATTGTCCACAAGAAACGGGTAAGCGCCTTTGCCGGTAGTGACCTGGAGATCATTCTCCGCGCCCATAAAGCCGAGTCATTGGTATTATCCGGATTTTCGACGACCGGGGTTGTACTCGGTACCTTAAGGGAGGCAGCTGACCGGGATTACCACATGACCGTTCTTTCCGACGCTTGTGCTGATCCGGAACCGGAGGTGCACGATTTTTTAATTAAAAAAGTGTTCCCTTTTTCTGGTGAAGTGCTAACCACCGATGAATGGATAACAGCTTTAAGTTAAGTTAACGGATCAGGCGGGCCAGGCCGCCTGATCATTTTTAAATCAATGCCAATCCCAATGATCTCCGCAATATTATCCAAATTGCTGGCTTCTTTTTTTAAAACAGTTAGCTATGGCCGGTTCCTTAAACTGGCTATCGGTTGCCTGGATGTGAGCTTTTGCTTGTTGTCTGGTCTGAACCTGACGGGGCTGATACCGTCTGTCATCGTGCTTTTTAGGGTGGGTCCTTCAGATCAATGGCTATTTTTAATCAGTCTGTTCATCAGGGAACTGGTTATCATCGCGTTGCTTTGCCTTGTTTTCGAAAAAAGGTTGTTCGCAAGCTATAAACCGAATGCCTATCGTTGCATCGCTTGCCCAGCCGCCCTGATTGTTTATGTTTTGATGAAGTACATGGGGCCATGCCATTCGCCCGTTTTAGCAGCAGTGTTGTTTTATGTTAGCCAGGTTGACCTGGGCTATATTGTCGCCTGGCTCATGACCAGGTTATACTTTTCGTTCCATTAAAAAACAGCTGCTCTTGCTGTCAAATCCAGGCCGGCAAGCAGTCATCATATCTTCTCAATTCACGCGCGACCACCCAATAAGGCGCAACAACGCTTTTTTGAAATTGTTACTGTCTTTACTTTAACGCCATCCCGATCATGTCCTTCAGCACATCGAGGTCGATATCGGCCAGCTTATTCAGGTAAAGACAACCACCGCCGGTTTTATACTTTCCCAGTTTTGGCAGCGCCGCTTCATACTTACGCAAATCGATCAGGTAAACCGTCAGGTTCGCTTTACGCGGCGCGAAACCGATAACGAACCAATCCACCTGCCTGCCGCTTGCCGGGCTTTCGTAGCGTTTCAAACCAAAACCGATAATGGAATTGCCCCAGAGTACCGGCGTTTCACCGCTGGCTTGCTGCATAATGTCCAGTAGCGCCAAACTGTCCTGGCATTTTTGTTCATCCGGCAATGCACCAATAAAATCCAGGACGCTGACCCCGGTCGGCTTGGTTTTGATCTCTGCAAGTTTTGGCTTTTTTTCGGGCATGAACGAAGCTATCAAATTTCAGGGACTATTTATAAAACTACTCGTTGTAAAGCGCGTTGGTTTTGTAATTATATTCTTGACTGTGAGTAGGTTATTTACGGAAAAAAGGAAGCATTTCACACTATTTTCAGTTATCTTAGCATATGGATCCCGCCACGTTGTCATTTTTTAAAAAATTGCCCGTCAAACAAAAGCCCCTGGCGATGTTTGTCCGAATCAAGTGGAACCAGCTGACCTTTCACTACCGGAACACGAACCTGGCATTTATCTACAGCGCCTCTGCAGATCACCTGAACCTGGGCTTTTTTAACGCCACGAGCCTGCATGATCCCGGCGCCTTGTTCGAAGGTACCGGCAAGCATATGCGCCATATCAAATTGTTCGCCGGGTCACCCATCCCTGAAGCGCAGATCAGATCCTGGTTCGCGGAGGCGGTGATGCTGACTGAAGTGGGCAAGGCCAGGGGCTGATTAATTAAATCGAACAGTTTGGCGGAAAAGCCTTGCATAAAGCATACCTTGGCTTTATATTCATTAGCATTAGTCCGCGTTTTTATTTGCCTAACCTTATTCTTATGATCCCTATTACCATCGACAGCAAAACCTATTTTTTCTCGATCATCCATATCACCAAACAATCGGCTACCAGTTTGATCTATGGCATTTTATTAAACAATCAGATTTATTATTTAAGTAAATCCCTGGGTCTGATCGATTGTACGCAATTAGACAGTAACCCTTCATTGAATTTGGATCTGCTGGCCGAAATTTGTGCTATCATGACAAAGTTTGAGATGGAGTATGAAAAATACCCATCGCTGGAGTTTATCAATGAGGAGATCATTAAAGTCCTTGGGGCCATTAGAATGCTGGTGTTGCAGATCAGCCGTTCGGGTACCCCTGAAGGCAAGGAAGCGTTAACCCGGGAATTAAAAGCAATACTCAAAACGCTTCCTGCCGGGTCGCTGTAGGCAAATATAAAGGCGGGGAAAGTTTTTATTAAACTTTCCCCGCCGGTTTATTATTGCGGATACTGAGTCTCGTCAAAGGCAGTGTTTATTGCCCGCTGTTTCCATACCGCTAACTCGTCATTAGCCAGTTTTAGCCTGTCTCTGGTCCAGGAAACGGCATCCGCCCTAAGTCTTTATTTCTTTTGGTAGGTGACAACTTTAAAATATCCTGTAGTTTTTAAGCCTACTTTGCCAAAGCGGGTAAGCGTTACGAGGTACTTGTATTTGCCATCCGGCGAGAAAACCGTAACCTCCTTATTTAAATCCAGGTCGACATCATCTTTGAATTTGGCGAAAATACCTTTACTAACCGTATAAAAAGAAACGTTGACGGTTTCCTGATTCTTACTGATGCTGTTTACAGAAATGTCGAAATTCCCAAAAAAAGTCTGCCCATAATTTCTGGATATATACTTTGTAGAGTCTTCGACCTGAACATAATTATCAGCTGCTGGTTGATTATTTTGTCGCGATGGGCGTTGGATGGGAGCCGACACAGACAATCCATTTGGCTTAGTCGTATCTTTAACCGGCCTCGTAGTCCCGGTATCAGGAAAGAATCGTCCCGTGTCATATGCTCCCTGATTTATGCTATTCCTACTTTTAGCCGGCTGTTTTTTAGGCCTTAGGACATTAGTAGTCGTGACGGGTTTTGGTATAAGCCGTCCAAGTACGGTGGTGTCAATTGTTTTTTGTTGCTTTTCTTGTGGCTGCGGTGTTTGGTTATCAACGGACGTTCTGCGAACAGCAGGAGCGGATACAGAAGCAACTTTTACTGTAAGGCTGTCATTAGGACCCCCTTCATACAAGATAAAGAATAGCGCATCAAGGCGTATCAGGGAATTCAGTTGTTGGCTTATTTGGGCCCGGTTGATATTGACAGTTCCCCCGGATTTGGGTAGCAGTATTTTGAATGGGTTAAATAACCTGTGTGCAGTAATAAAGCAACCTTTAAAAGTATCACGAGTAATCAAAATTCTGACGGTGTCTAATTGAGGGTTCAAACTCCCGAATTTTCCATAATAACGGTCAAAAGCCTGATCTGCTGAGTCCGCCAAAACATGGAGCAAATATTGCGTCATTTCCTTTTCCTGCGGAACATAATATTTACCGAACAATATGCGAAGGGGATGAATGATCGAATCAATAACCCTGGGATCTTCCTCTTTGAAAAATTTTGAGATCCGGACACTTGTCAATGCTGCACGGAATTGTTCGACCGCTAAATTATATTTGAGGGCCTTCAGGTTGTAAACAGCTTCAAAGAGTTGGCGGCTGGCGAGTGATTTTCTTAGTTCACCAAGTGCCCCATTATAAGTGGCTGAATCAGCCAGTGGCAGGTCGGCATTTGCCATAACTGCAGCGCGGTTATTATGATAAACCGCCTGATCGTAAACTTTCGTAGTCAAAAGCGGAAAACAACACAGAAATGTAAGGCAAATAATACCGGCAACGAGTAAAATCCGCTTAAGCCGGCCTATCCGGATTTTTTTAATAAGCAATTCTTTGACCAGCGGATCTTTGATCATCCCGGCGCGGTAATAAGGAAGCAGTTGTTTTTTCCCGGCCTCAGCATCCTTTTTAACACGTAAGAGTGAATTTAATTCCAGTATCCTCACTTTCTTTTCCAACCCTGCCGCGCTTTCCTCATCCATACCATTAAATTCCTTACTGTTTAGGGTGTCGATAATCGCCTTGGTCACCTCTGTTTGAAAAACCGGCTCAAGGCCTGATAACAAGGACTTTCTAAGAGAAACAGGGATATAGTTGACCTTCAACCAGGGCAGCGAAGTAATCAACAGTAAGTTCGGCAGTGTAAGCAGCGTCTCATATCCGGACGCCTTCCGGATGGCGTTACCGATGAGCAAAGTCATGTCCCAAGTGGGCGCCGCATAAAGCGCGGTGGCATACGCCCATTGCAACAAAAGTTTTTCGCAGTCGGCGTCAACGTGGGCATCGGCAAAAAAAGCCTTAATATCGGCCACGGTCACTGATTCAGCAGTGAGCATGGATATTCGTCCGTTTCGTTCTGCCTTTACCGTCATGTTTAGGGATTGCAAAGCGGGTATCAGGACCTCCATCCCCGGAACATTGAGATATTCACTCATTTGGGTAAGTCCGTCGACAGTCGCTGGCCATACCTTAAATAAATCTGAAAGTGCAAATTCGATATACCCCCAGTGTTCTTGCAAATTTGGACTTACAAGCACCTTCTTTTCCCAAAGTGAAAAGCCATCGCGGACCCATGGGAAAACCCGGCCATTCTTAAAATTTACCAGGCTCTGTCCCTCGGTGAATAATGCCAGTTCATGGCCGGGAAACGTGATCTTCAGATCTGCTAATGTAATGCCGGAAGGAAAATTAGCGTTCCAACAGGTCCTTGGATCAGACCGGAAATACACCATTTCCAAGTCGACAGCCTCTGCCGAAAAAAAATTAGCAAGAAAGCGGAATACATAAGCTTGCTGGTCGTAATAGTCGAAATCTATAAAGAACAGGTATTTAGTACGCTGTTGTATCGGTTTAACAACGATGGTGGAATATCCTCCGTTTCTGATGCTAACTGCAATAGACCTCTTGATGTCCAGCATATTTCGAAGGCCTTCTTTACGCTGGTTGAGATTTTTTGCCCAGGAATACATTATGCCGGTGGTTCGTATCAGTTGATCTTTTTCCGGAACAAAAAGGAAGAAAGGTGGTTTCTTGCTTTTTGTTACGATCACCGGTCGTTTCCTGAAAGCCATGAGCAATAAAAGTCCAAAACTTGCACTGCACAGGAAGAGGAAACTGGCAAAAATATAATTGATCGTCACTAGAGGCCTATCTATTGCCTGGATAAGCGGTTCTGGTTTAGGCGAAAAGAATTTGTTATTGGGCTTTGGAGTCGGCTCGGGCGATGTATGGTAAGCAGGGTTTTCTTTCGGAATGACTTTGGGTTGCCGGCAATATATATAGCCGGCGACGGCAACGATCAATACCACGAGGGCCATCCCAATACTGAGATACCTTCTTTGCTTTAACAGGTCTTTGTTTTCCTTATCTCCATCGTCCGTTGTGCTAACCTGCGATTGGCTGGACGGGTATTTATCGAAAAGCTTTTCCGCGAAGAATTCCCTGGCTATGTGAAAGAATCTTTCCTGTTCCTGCTGGTTTTTGACTATCAATGGGCAAATAATCTGCAGGAATAATTCAACGGAAGCTGAGTCTGCTTTTATTTCCGTTCCGAAGTAATTAACTTCAATACCCTGAGGAAAAAAATGTCCCAAAATAGAAAAAATAGGCTCATACTGCCCGGTAGTGACCGGAAGCCCATTGTTTATCAGGTGCCGGAAAAATTCGGCAACAGGGATGGGTGCATATTTTTGCTGTTCCAGCAGGATGGCCATTTATTCAGTTTTAAATAAGTTGGTCAAGTTTTTCAAGTCCTCACTGGTTTTCGCCAGTATGCCGTAACTGGCTCTTTGCGCCGATAAATCGATATCACTAAATTTTCGGCCGAGAAGAATATGGGGGCGCAGGTAGAATAACCAATTGATTAATTCTGCTGTGGAAGGCTCCTTTTTACTTGTACATTCCCGGATTTGTTTAAAAACCTCGAGGTAATCGTCAATAAGCGCATTGGTTACCAGGGAATTTTCAGTCCCCATAGCAGGAGTCAGTTTCTGAACAATAATCTCCCTGAAGAATTCATCGCCCGGCGGATCAATATGGTAAAATACACATCGTCGCAAAAATGCATCCGGCAGCCCTTTTTCGGAATTGCTGGTGATGATAACGAAAATATTTCCTTTTCCTTTCTCGTAAGTGGTGTTTTCATCTTCCCGGACGGTAAATTCAAACCGATCGAGTTCATTCAGCAAGTCGTTGGTGAAGTCGCGCGGTGCTTTGTCGACCTCATCGATAAGAACCACTGTTCCTAAAGGTTGTTTGTTTTTTTCGACCTCCGGGTTCTTTTTAAGGAAATCGTCCAGCAGACGCATATTTTTATATGCTCCCCGAAAAGCACCAGTTGACAACATAATCGCCTGCCCCATAGCGTTCAACTGGATGAAACGGTATACATCCGCGCTGCCCATTTTCTTGGCTTGTTCCGGGTCGGTAATGTTAGCACGGTGAAAGTGTCCCAATGCATCGTATTGGTAAAGCAGGTCGGTGTAAGCTGAAATAGTCTTCGTATTGAAAACCAACGGAAAGGGCAGGAATGTTCCGAATTCTTGCGCCAGGTCACCAGCCAGTTTTTCTGCCAGCCTCGTTTTACCGGTTCCGGGCTTCCCGGTAATCAGCAAGGGCTGTTGTAAATACATCGCCACTTTGACCGCATTGCTTAGCGCGGGCTGCAGGATATAGTCCTGCAGTTTAAAATCAGGAAGTTCATGATCTAATTCAAGATCCGAAAAGTCAAATTTGTTGGTATTGCTCATGGAGGATAGGATTAGGATGAAGGTTGATTGTATTTGTCGATGATTTTTATAAATTCAATTTCTATTTTGGTAGTATTGTTCTCACGGAGGATTTTTTTCGTCCATGCTTCGTCTACGATAGGCTTGCCGGCATTGATTTCGGTGATCCAATTCCTGATATATTCATCGGGTGGTTTTCGCAGGATCGCAGCCTGGTTGACCGGCCAGATAAAATAATCAGGAGGAGCCAGTTTTTTTAGTGCAGCCCGGACAACGATCTGGTTTAGCAGCGGAATGAGGCTGATTAAATACCAACTGGTCGATTGAAACAACCTTTTGCCGATCACGACGCTTTGCAAAATCGAAGATGCACCATCGCTGAAAGAGAAACGTCCAGGCACAAAGCACCAGAAGAAAAATACCTTCGACCGGATCATTTGGGTCTTTTCTTCCAATAGTTCGGTGAATTCCTTAAGGAATTTAAAAATTTCATGCTGCAGGTGCCGGTTACCCGGAAACTCTACCGAAACAATATGCAGGTTATATGAATTAGCATTAAAATTCCGGACCAAATCGCTATAGAGTTGTTTTTCGCTTAGTTCCATGAGTACTCTTTTTTCTTCAGGATCAATGATATACAATAGCCGAAGCTCTCTTAGGAAATCTTCAATCGTTGTTGTGTAGTCCACTTTGAGTTTGACCGAGCGTCCGCCAGGTTTTTCAGGATTGCTTGGATAAAAGTATCCGGTAGTTTTACTGACAATATTTTCATAGATCAGTTTACGCGCTAAACCAGCTGGTGAGTGCATCGCTTTACCGGCGATCAAGTGATGATTGACCTGCAGATGCTTACTAACACTGTACTGGTCAAAAGCCTTGTAATTTCTGGAAAATATGGTACGGTCGCATGTGTATGCTTTGCTATAAGGCTCACCTACGTATGCTTCATTTGTTTCCGGCTCATCCTCCAGGTGCAGTCTCGCAGCGTTCTCCCATTTGGTTGCCATCTGGCTATTATCCACCGGCCAATATTCTTCCAACAGTTCAAGCCGCGAGAGGTAAAGGTCAGCTGAAATCACCCATCCTCCGAGACTGGAGAATTTGTCGAAGGTTTTGGAAACAACTCCGATGCAGCGACCAGTCCTGGTGTTGATGACCGGCGAACCGCTAAAGCCTGGCTTGATCTGGCCATCTTTAAGCTTATGAGATGGGAATTTGTATTTTCCAGCTTCACCAGGGATGATTGGTCCAACATAATTTCCGTCAAAGCTTTCCAGTTGCAGGTATTCCAACGCAGGAAACCCAAAACCCAATAAAGCACAGCCTTGTTTTAAAACATCTGTCTTCCGGTTTAAAATGACAAAGGAATTGGCGGTAAAAGTCGCTGTTTGAAGGATACAATAGTCTTCGAAGGTATCTCGTTTTAGCGCCAGTATTTGCACTTCTACGGGAGCGGACATGCCATAAGGCGTTATTTCTATCCAATCTTTCTCTTTTTTATCATCAGGCACCACATGCGCACAGGTGATTGCCAAGCACGGTGATACAAAAAAAGCAGTCCCTTCCTTGCCATTCTTCACTTTGGCACAGCAATTCTCCAGCAACTGATAATAAGCCTCGACCATTTAGTTTATTCTTTTTTACTCCATTCAAGTGTGATCTTTAAATTCGCTTTCCCCTCCCCGTTGCACAACAACGCCAGTAGCTTTCCTGCTTTAAGCGTAACTTCCACCCCAAACTCTACAGAGAATTTATCTGGGCTGATCGCTTTAAGGGCGGTGGCAAACGTATCGCTCAGTGCCGTAATGGATTCAACCAAATCTTTTGATTTAAGGTCGCCAAAGCCGGCCACGTCCTCTTGCCCCCCGGAGCTACTAGCTTCAATCATAAATTCGTGGCCGCTTTCGGTCTTTAATACTAATATTTCTGTTTCTCTTTCACGCATTGGTAATTAAGTTTAGTATTTATAAGGCAATAAATTAATTATAAATCAAGGCAGAACACACCCACACTAAATTATGGAATTAAAAACAGTTTGGAGATAAGGTTTTCACCTATCAAGAGTAAGTGTGAATTGCAAGCAATTTACTGAATTCTTTTTCAAAATAGAAGCTGTCCTTTTACAACTATCGTAAAAACACTGTTTTTTTAAATAACATACTTCTTATATTTAGGAAAAGTTATTAGTCACTTCTTGATTTTCTATAATATGCTGGCTAGTAATATTTTATTAAAATGAACAGAATTGTTGGTGCTTAAATTTACTTAACATTCGATTTGATTTCATTAGTTTTACAGGAATATATTCTCACTGAGCCAGTAGGAGAAGCTTTTCTACCCCATTTTTAGCTGACTTGAAGTTATTAGCGGCTTGTTAATGAATATAAATAACTGGCTATTAAATTTATATATTAAAGTGATAACTTTTATATCAAGGATTTTAGTTAAGATAATATTTGGCACAGCGTTGTATCGGACTTCTTTTCTAGCAAAAAAAGCAAAAGAAACGTGATTTCATTGAATTTTGTAGCCTTGAGTAGCAGAATCTCTAACTTTTTTCTCAGAGATTTGAAACGGTTAGTGAATTTTAAAAGTTTGAAACCTCAAATTTTTCCGGCCTAATATTCAATAGGTTATAAGCCAGTTTCTAATACTCTCTTTTTCTGGGCATAAATTTCTGCGTTTTTCACTTAACATAATGTTAAGCTTTAATAATTCCCGACGCATTATGCCCGAATTTTTCCTTGTAGGCAGTTGAAAAATGAGAAAAATTCTCGAAACCTACCCTGTAATAAATATCAACAGGCCTTTGTCCAATCTCAATCAAAAGCTTAGCTTCCGCCAAACGTCGATCCTTTAGCCATCTTTCTGGAGTATTATCGAAAATATTCCGGAAATCTCTTTTAAAAGTAGAAAGGCTTCTGCCTGTGAGCCGTGCAAATTCAGACATGGGGATGTTGTAAACAAAATGCTGGTTTATAAACTTTTCCAAATCAATTTTAAAAGGTTCGCTTAAATCAAATATCATCTCTTCAAGCCGCTGGTCATATCCTAGCAACAGGGCAATAGCTTCGGTAGTTTTTAACGAGGCAAGAGTTGGGTTTAATTTTTCCGGTTGATTAAAGTAGGGTAGCAAGGATTGGAAATAGGCCCTTATAAATTTTGATTTGCTTACATCAACTAAAGATCCGCCTGCATACCTGTGTTTCAATTCAATCTTATTTTGAGTAGCGTACTTTTTTAAAACCTCCAGTGTCAGAAAAATGTTCACGCTTTTACAGGGTTGACCGTTTTCATCCGGAAGTTTTAAAGCCTTTACCAGCTCGTTTTTACGTATCAGTATAATCGATCCTGCGTTTGCAACGTATTTGCTATGGGCAAACTGCAATTCAAGCGTTCCGCTTTCCAGGTAAAGCAAGGTCAGCTCAGGAACTATTTGCTCGTCAGCATAAGCTCTTAACCTTTCGCAACTGAATAATATATTTTCTGATGACTCCCGGCTCATAAAAATTTTAGACCTTAAGTTACATTTTGATTTGCAAAAATCCCGCACTAACAATTTTTTTTTTGTGCGGGATTTCTGCTGATGCCTGATTTTGCTTTATTGTGCATTGTAGCCCCCATCAACGAAAAGCGTTGTTCCTGTCATAAAAGGACAATCGTCTGAAGCCAGAAACACGATACCATTAGCGATATCTCCTGGTGTCCCCATGCGTTTCATAGGGTGAATAGCAGCAATGCTTTCTTCACTATAAGCGCCGGTATCAATAGAAGCCTGGATGATATTGGTTTTGATTGCTCCCGGCGCAATTGCATTGATACGGATACCCATTGTGGCATAATCGATAGCAGCACCTTTGGTTAGGCCCACCACTGCATGTTTGGAGGCGCAATATTGCGCAGTATAAAGTAAGCCGTTGTGCCCCGCTATGGAAGCCAGGTTAACGATGGCGCCACCACCGGTTTTTAGCATTTCTTTGATGGCGTATTTCATACCGTAGAAAACACCCATTACGTTGGTATCAAGCATTTGCCTCAGGTCTTCGGTAGTCGCGTCTGCCATCAGGACGCTGCCAAGGGCCACACCGGCATTATTGACCAGTGCATCCAGCTTTCCATATTTGGCAACTGCTTTTTCCACTACTGTTTTTACTGCTTCCTCGTCCGTTACATCCAGCTCAAGAAAGGTGTTTTCTACGCCCTTAGCGCTCAATTCTTTTGAAAATTCTTCACCCCTTGCCTGGTTGCGGCTGGTGAACACAACGTTGTAGCCTTTATGGCCGAAGGCAAAGGCGGTTGCTTTGCCGATACCGGTTGTTGCACCGGTAATTAGAACTGTTTTTTTCATGGTTTTTCTTTTTAATTTTTGATAAAGCAAATTTCATCAGCAAAAACAGATCGTATTTTGGCCAGCGGTTCAAAAATATTTGGTCAGCAGTTCAATATTACCATCAAGTTTTTTATAAAGGTGGAATTGCCGACATGTATTTTCCTATCATCTTCTGGTTTATCAGCACTGGAAGCCAACCATTGAATTTCTCTTTGAGCTGTATAACAAAACTAATTGAGCTTTTCAGCAAAGCTGGCGGTCTGTAATGCCAGTAAATTTGTTGAACAATTAATAAACAGAAAAATGAAAAAAAGTATGGTTTATCACAGGAAGTTCCAGGGGACTGGGACGGAAAATAACAGAAGTCGCATTGGCTAACGGAGACCTTGTTGCCGCAACAGCCTTAGGAAAGAACGAATTAAATGATATCGCAGAGAAGTATAAGGACCAGGTACTCCTCATCGAACTGAATGTAACGAACAAGAACCAAATCGAAAATGCCATCGAAGAAACAGTTAAACATTTCGGGCGAATTGATGTGCTGGTCAATAACGCGGGGTTCGGAATCACCGGCGCTGCTGAGGCCTACACCGACGGGGAAGTCAAAAGTCAATTGGACGTTAATTTGTATGGTGCCATTGAAATTACCCGCCTCGTTATACCCATCATGAGGAAACAGGGGGACGGCCGGATCCTGCAGATCAGTTCTGTCGGCGGTCGTTTCGGAAACCCTGGATTGTCTATTTATCATGCTGCAAAATTCGGTCTGACCGGTTTCAGCGAATCCGTTGGAAAAGAAGTAGCACCGATGGGTATAAAAGTGACTTCTGTTGAACCAGGCAGTATGCGCACCGACTGGGGAGGAGCGTCCATGGGATTTGCCAAACACGTAGAAGGCTACAGCGATACCGTAGATAAAATGATCAGCCTCAGAAAAGAAGGGAACTATATTCCTTCCGGAGATCCTGCAAAAGCGGCCCAGGCCATTTATGACCTGGCGCGGCATCCTGCACCACCGGTTCACCTGATCCTGGGTAGCGACGCCGCCGGAATTATCGAAACTGTGAGTAAAAGCCGCGAGGAAGAATTTAAAAAATGGCTGCCTGTGAGCCTGTCCATCGACCATGACGATACCATTGGCAAAGAAAGCACCTCCGGTCATCCGGTTAAGGAATTCAAAGCCTGAAGCTTTAAGCAAGAACAAACAAATACAGATTTATTCGAACAATTCAATTATACATTTATGAAAACTTTTAATACAGCGTTTATCAACGGTGAACTGGTTACCCCGCACGGGACTACGGTTGTCGACTTGATAAACCCTACCAACAACGAAGTAATTGGCAACGTTACCATGTGTGACGAGGCTGATACGCGCAACGCGATCGCCGCCGCCAATAAAGCGATCAAAACCTGGTCGCAAACTACCAAAGAGGAACGCCTTGGTTATTTACAACGCCTTTATGATGCACTGGCCACCCGAATGGACAGACTAATTGCGGCCACCACAGAAGAATACGGCGCCCCGGAAGCGCGGTCAAAAGGATCCAACGAATTGGCCTTAAATATTTTCCAGCACGTGATTTCGGTCGTAAAGGATTATGAACTTGAAAAAACGCTTGGCTACTCCAGGGTTGTATTCGAGCCGGTCGGCGTAGTTGGAATTTTTACTCCCTGGAATTCCAGTGCAGGTTCGATCCATATCAAAATGGCTCCGGCACTTGCTGCGGGTTGTACGGTGGTGATCAAACCGAGTGAGATGAGCGCCATGCAAACTGAGGTGCTCGTAGAAAGCTATCTCGAAGCAGGCCTTCCTCCAGGGGTAATTAACGTGGTCTGCGGCCTCGGCGAGGTGGTCGGTAAGGAAATGTCTATCAGCCCTGATATTCAGCGGTTGTCTTTTACGGGTTCGACAACAATTGGAAAAATGGTAGCGAAGGATGCCATGGATACCGTAAAGCGTGTGGCATTGGAACTCAGCGGCAAAAATCCAAATATTATTTTAGATGATGCCGATTTTGAAAAAGCGATCCCGATGGCGGTTGCAGCCTGCTACATGAATAATGGACAGGCTTGTATTTCAGCTTCCAAGTTGCTGGTCCCCAAAAACCGTATTGAAGAAGTAAAGAAACTGGCCAAAGCTGCTGTAGAACAAATAAAGGTAGGTGATCCGCGAGACAAGGAAGTTGCTCTTGGGCCGCTGGCGAGCGTCAAACAATATAACCGGGTACAAGAATATATAAAATCAGGTATAGCCGAAGGGGCAGAACTTGTAATTGGCGGCGAAGGCCACCCGGAGGGCCTGGAAAAAGGCAACTTCATTAAACCCACTGTTTTTGCCGGCGTTACTCCGGAAATGAGAATATTTAAGGAAGAGATTTTCGGGCCCGTTCTTTCCATTGTTACCTATGAAACTGAAGAAGAGGCAATCCAGATGGCCAATGATACGGAATACGGGTTGAATTCTTATGTCAGTTCCGCGAATATGGAACGGGCACAACGTGTCGGTGCTCAAATCAATGCCGGCAGGGTACTAATCAATTGTATAGCCCATGACCCGCTTGCGCCATTCGGCGGCTTCAAACAATCAGGTTTTGGGCGGGAAGGCGGTATCCTGGGGTTTGAAGAGTACCTCGAACCCAAAGCTTACATCACGCATTAAATTTCTGATTCTTTAAATCCAACAAGGATATGAATGCCCACACAATCACACTTATCGCCAATATCGCAATTGCCATATCGGTTATTATCGGATTAATATTTGGTATCGTCCAGGTAAAGACAGCGGCACGCGACCGCCGGGAAAGGCTAACGCTGGAGGCGTTGCGCAGTTTCAATACCAGGGAATTTTCCGAGCTTATGAATTATGTGACCTCGCACGATATACCGCCCACCCATGAAGAATGGCAAAAACTTCCTGCTCACGAAGGGATTATGGTTACCCAGTTTGCACAGGAAATGGAATCGCTCGGTATTCTTGTGGCCGAACGGCTCATAAATATCGACCTCGTGGACAAAACCGTCGGCTCATTGGTTTCAATTACCTGGGATAAGTATAAAACAATGATTCGGGATTCGCGGGAGAAACGCCCCGACCCGTTTCTTTGTGAGTATTTTCAATGGCTTGCTGAACGGATATGTGCACGAATGCATCATGCGCCCCGCAAACCATTCTATTTAAAATAAAAATGAAGATTAGTAACTTCGGATTCCGAATATATTAAACAAATGACGAAAAGACCGCCCATACAATATTCGTGTTACTTCTCAAGGAGCAGCAAAGGTGAGCAGTTCGTTCCGGAGCACACTTTAGTTTATATTATCTCCGGCTCACTGGTGATGACGGACAACAGCCATACCATAAGCTTCAACGCAGGCGACGTATACTTTTGCAGGCGCAACAATCTTGTTAAATATGCAAAATGCCCCCCAGACCGGGGTGAGTATCAATCCATATCCATATACTTTGACCAGCAAACACTTCGAAACATCAGTCTTGAATACGGATATAAAGCAACGCAACATGACGTCACGCCTGCTTTTCAACAAGTCTCTTCATCGGAGATTGGTAACTATATGAGATCACTTTTGGCCTATGAAACAATTTTGAAGCGTACAGGAACTGATGAATTGCTTTTTGTAAAACAGAAGGAAGCCATTTTGCTTTTGTTGGCACTTGTTCCGTCATTTAAAAGTGTTCTTTTTGACTTTTCCGAGCCAGGGAAAATAGACCTGGAAGGGTTTATGGAGAAGAATTATCATTATAATGTGCAAATGCAACGATTTGCTTATCTCACGGGAAGAAGCCTGGCGACATTCAAGAGGGATTTCGAAAAAGTTTTTAATAAGCCTCCAAGCCGCTGGCTGCAACAAAGGAGACTACAGGAAGCATATTATTTGATAAAGGAACAGGGGAAAACTCCATCTGATGTGTATTTAGGTTTAGGCTTCGAAGACTTGTCTCATTTTTCATTCGTTTTTAAAAAAAATTATGGTGTTGCACCTTCAAGGTTGTAGATAGTATACAATCACGCCGGATTTGAATTGCCTGGTTTCCACCAGATCAAGATTCGCTGGTACCCTGCCCGTAAATAGGAGCCGTATCAATAGATGTTACACAGAGGGAATAAGAAACCCTGATTGCATTAATGGCATCCTTGCGTTCGGTACCGCCCCATATCCAGCCCCCGGCAGCCCACGCGCCAAAAGTGACTTCAGAAAGCAAGAGGTCTGTATTTGCTAATTTCCGGTATTTCATGTTTGTCTAATTTTAGTTACATTCTTTGTTTACCGCACCTCAATGCTCAACTTTGTTAAGTCATTGAACAGCCGCAAAGGAACAAACAATGGTTGAGGCAGCCAACGGCTTAAACGTTAATTAGTTACTCATTAACAAGTTAGTATGTCAGAAAGAAAACTAAGTTCCACGAACTTTTATAATCAAACATTCCTGGAAGAAAAGTGCGCCCTTAATGAGCTTTTGAATTTATTGAGCAGGCGATGGATGACCGAGGTCCTTTTCAGCATTGAAGGAGGTAATTCACGTTTTAACAGCCTTCGGGAAGACCTGGAACATATAAGTGACCATATTCTTGCCGACCGTTTGAAACAACTTGAGCAACATGAACTGGTGCATAAAAGCTATATTCCTGACAACCCGCCCCGGACCGAATACACCTTAACTGTGAAAGGCAGCGAGTTGAGCGAAATTTTAGGGGGACTATGCGATTTTGCTGAAAGCAAAATGCAGTTTTAACCCCGCTAATTGATTTATTAGTGCCCTTAATTTATTTTTAGAGCGGTGTTTAGCCTAAGTTTGTAGTGACCATTAAACAAAAGTGCCATGAAATTACACCGTTCATCCGTATTAATTTGCCTTTCCCTTATTTTAACATCCGCCTTAAACGCCTGGGCCGCGCCGGCAAGGTATTATTACCAATTTAAGATATACCATTTTAAAGATGCTACGCAAGAAGGCCGTTTAGATACCTACCTGCAAAATGCATACCTGCCCGCATTGCATAAAGCAGGCGTAAAAAATGTTGGTGTTTTTAAGCCGATCAAACAGGATAGCCTGGACAGGAAAATATATGTTTTTATTCCATACCCTACCTGGGATGCGTTAGAAAGTACGGATCAGAAAATACTAAAAGATCAGGCGTACCTTAATGCGGGTAAAGATTATATAGAGGCTGCTTATAATAACCCTCCTTATACGCGCATAGAAACAATTATCACCCGTGCGTTTATTAACGCCCCCGAACCAAACCTGCCCAACCTGACCGGAAAAAAAGCAGACAGGGTATACGAGTTACGCAGCTACGAAGGCGCCACCGAAAAACTACATGCCAGTAAAGTCAAAATGTTTAATGTAGGCGATGAAATGGCCATATTTAAGAAGTATGACATGAATGGTGTATTCTATTCGGAAGTGATCGCCGGCGTCCATATGCCTAATTTGATGTACATGACCACCTATAACACCAAACAGGACAATGTTGACAAATGGAAGCAGTTTGGCAGCGATCCGCAATTTGTTGCCTTAGGCAAAATGCCCGAGTATCAGCATAATGTATCGAAAGGCGAAAGCTTTTTCCTTTATCCTGCTGATTATTCTGATTTTTAAATGCCTTCAGTACGATCTTAGGAATTACCATCCTGCTTATTGTACTTTTGCTTATATTCAACCGGCGTCATTCCAGTTATCCGTTTGAAGATATCCCTGAATGTCGGAACATCACTATATCCGACATCCAGCATGATCTCCATGATCGGTTTTCTCCCGATTTCCAGTTGTTTCTTGGCAGCTTCTATTTTCACGCGTTGTATATATTCCGCCACCGTATTCCGCGTACCTTTTTTAAATTTTCGCTCAAAGGTCCTGCGGGTGAGATCGAACCGGGAAGCCAGCTCATCGACAGCGAATTTCTCCCGGTAGTTTTGTTCGATAAACTCCTGTGATTTGATAATCACTTCATCTCCGTGATCTTTTCGGCCATTGAATATGATAAACGGGGATTGGGTGTTTCTATCCAGGTCGACTACAAAATATTTTGCGGTGTAGATAGCAATTTCCCTT
Organism: Bacteroidota bacterium; assembly: GCA_013288685.1. Taxonomy (GTDB): domain Bacteria; phylum Bacteroidota; class Bacteroidia; order Sphingobacteriales; family Sphingobacteriaceae; genus Mucilaginibacter. The sequence continues at coordinate 18,380 of JABDBM010000041.1, forward strand.
CCAGCGTATTTTTCTACCAAGTGCAGCAAAAGGCTCCACCAGGAATTACTCCCGCCGCTGGAATAGAGGCGGTGCTGATCGGTGATCGCCTTCTCGTCTACCAGGGTTACCGAGGCATAATGGTGCCTGAATTCATCAGCATACAGCCAGTGGGTAGTGCATTGCCTGTCTTTCAGCAATCCGGAAAAAGCCAGTAAAAAAGCGCCCGTACAAAGGCTTGCTACCTCCGCCCCATTTTTGTATTGCTCGTTGATCCAACTGACGTATTTTAAATTGACATTCGTGGCTGTGAATATGTCGCCTGACAACGCAGGGATTATGACCAGGTTTGTGTATTTGATGTCGCCTATCATCGCATCCGGATGTATGGAAAATAATTCGCCATTTAGCCTAACCTCCCCATTGAGGCCAACTACCCGGACATTGAACAAAGGGGCCTTGCCTGACTTTTTGAGAAACTCATTCACCATCATAAATACGTACCTGGAGTCTGCTACAGATGCCAGCACGGCGTTCTTCAGCGCCAATATGGAAATATCGATCATACCGCAAATGTAAGTGAAATACTTGTCGCAAACACCCACTATAGATTGCCGTTTTCACACACTCATAATTCCATAGGCAAACCATAATTTTGCTGCCGAACTAAATAAAACACAATATGTTGAGCACAAATTTTTACTTACACTTCATGGGAAACACGGAGGAGGCCATGAATTTTTACAGATCTGTATTTGGAGGAACGTTCGAATCGTTCATGCGGTATTCGGATGTCCCCGGCGGCGAAAAAATGCCGGCCGACAACCAAAGGAAGATCATGCACGCCGCGCTGCCTATTGCGGGGAACCAAATGATCATGGCCACGGATACCCTGGAATCGATGGAACGCAGTGTTGTATTTGGCAATAACTATCACATTTCGCTTGAAGCGGAAAGCGAAGCAGAAGTCGACAGGATCTTTGCCGCCCTTTCAGCCGGGGGCACGGTAGAGGTTCCCCTGAATAAAACGTTCTGGGGGGCATACTTCGGGATGTTCGCTGATAAATTCGGCGTTCAATGGATGATCAATTACACGTATCCTAAAACCCAGTAATTAACACTAAAATATTTTCATCATGAAAACACTTATGCTAACCTGCCTGATGATCATCATATTTGGCTCCTTCCGGGCGAATGCCCAGCAAGCCATCAATTACGGATCGAACAACGGAAAGCTCCCGCTCACCAACAGACCAGTTGCTTTACCCGGAGATGGCGGCATGCGTCCATTCCGTCATAGGCTTACCGTAAAAATCCCGGTGCTACATTAGGATTCTGGCCGAATCCGGCAACGCATACCGGAAACCATAGAAATAAATTTAAAGAGCAGCGTACGGAAAATTCCATTGCCTTTTTCAACTTCTTGCAAGCGCATATGAGCTATTTTTAGTCTAACGTTGGCAGATCAGCCTTTAGGGTGAGGCCTCCATTTCAAATATCGCATTATTTTAAGCCGCGGTGATATTCAGCGCCGACAAAATTTTCATTTTATCCGATAAAATACCTATTAATCTTTTCATCGGCTCAGGGTCAGTTTTGACTAATGTGGGAATGGCCAGGATACCATGTAACTCTGCAAGTTCCGGATGCAATAACAGATCGATTACTTCTAACAAATATTTGCCCTGGAGATATTGCTCACACAACTCATTCAAGTTCTGAATGGCCAGCGAAGACTTGGGATTACTTCCTGCGATAAATAATTTGAAACTAAAGGTCATGTTGATGATTATAAGGAAAAACGGCCGGAGTTGTATTTTGTTTGCCAGGGATGAATCGGCCTGTCATCACTATACATTTAAAAAGAAACAGCTGTATTTGGTCGCCGGCTTTTTCTTAATTTAGCACATGCAAAAAGTTGATACCCGCCTGGTTTTATTTGTAGTCTTTGGTTTGGCGCTTTGGTTCTTCGGGAACCTCTATGAAGCCGTGGTTATCGCGCCGAACCTCGTGGTGGACACTGCCACCAAAATAACGTACTGGCGCGGGTTCTTTTCCCTGACCAACCCGGTTTATTTTTATATACCGGTTGCTCCCCAAGCTGCACTGACCACTTTTTTTTGCTTACATCAGGGAGCGGAGTTCCATCCTTTAATTTACTTAGCCCATTTTTAACCGGTTGTTTTAATTGTAAAAGAAACATCGGGCTTAATTGTTTAGGAAAATTTTGCGCCGCGCCGCAGAACGAACTTATTTAATTGTAATCGACTGTCCCTATTTTTTGCGTTATATCACAGATAACCGCGTCCAGCTCATGCGACGATCCCTTTAAGAAGCCCAGTAACTTTGCCAGCTCGACAGGGTCTTGTTCCCGGTCCTCAATAAGCGGGATAAGGCCCATGATCCTAGCTAGGGGCGCGCGGATGATATGAGATTGCATCCAGGATATTTCTTTTAGTTTTTTATTCTGCTCCTCAATAGCTTTGACATATTTTAATCTTTCGGTGATATCGTTTGCAACCACGATTTTGGCGTTCCGGCCTGCATAACGGATATTGTTGCTTTGAACCTCAACCTTGATGACTTCCCGGTTTTTCTTATGATGAGTAAAAACACCTTTAAAAACGTTCTTTTGCTTTTTCGCCGCTTTAAAAGCAGCCTCCATATGGATAAACTCTTCTTCAGGACGGAGATCTTTGACCTCCATAGAAAGGAATTCATCTCGCGTGTAGCCATACAGGGTCAACGCGGCCTCGTTTACATCGAGAAACCTTCTCGTTTCCAGATCGAAGACCCATTTTGCCAGGGGGCTCAGCTGAAAAAGATCGCTGTACCGCTTTTCAGAATCTTTTAAAAGGTTTTCAACCCTGCGACGTTCGGTAATATCGCGGAAATAGACCGATAGCCCGCCGACAGCCGGATAGGCGCTGATCTCATACCATTTGTCCAGCGGCGGATAATAGTCATCAAAGTGGGCCGGGTGGCTGGTTTTAAGGGCGAGGTGGTATTTTTTATAGAATTTAGTGCCAACTGCATGGGGAAACGCTTTCCATAAATGCTGGCCCAGCATTTCAGCTTTTGTCTTGCCCAGCACTTTTTCGGCCATGTTGTTCCAGTAGTTCACCGTCCAGTTTTTATCCACCGCAAAAAATGCATCTCCGATGCTCTCCAAAATCAAATTTCTTTCATGCAGCAGGTCTTTAGCTTCCTGCTCAGCGCTCACCCGGGCATCAACATCCTGAAAGCTGCCGTATACCCTTACACATTTACCGGCGATAAATTCCGGCTCGCCAACAACCCGGACCCATTTCAAATTATTTTTTGCAGTGCGGATCTGTAGCTGAAAGGCGAAAGACGCCCCTTTTTCGATGGCATCAATGATCTTCCGGGTGACCAGCGCCCTGTCTTTTTTCTCTGCGTAAAAATTGATTCCGGTTTCCATGTCGGGCTGAAAATCCACAGGTACTTCGTGGATCACTTTGGTCATCTTTGACCAGTAAAGGCGATTGTTTACCTTGTCGAGTTCCCAGCCGCCAATACGGGCAAGATCCGTGACTTTATCCAGCAGGTCTACTAGCTCTTTTTTTTCCGTGATGTCTTTGCCCACGCTAAACAATAAATTCTCTTCTGTGCCGCGGGTAGTCGTCCATGCGATCCATTTAATTTTGCCTGATCTGGTAAGGAAACGGTTTTCAAGATAGAAAGTGAGATCAGCTTCCCGGGCCCCGAACGCAGCAGCGCTTTTCGAAAGGTCGTCGGGGTGAATGAATGAGGTTATCGGTTGGGCGAGCAGTTCTTCCTCCGTATACTCCAGTAAGGTGCTCATGGCCGGATTGATCTTTTTAAGGTACCTGTCAACGCCTGTAATGCAGATGATATCAGGTGCAGCATCAAAAACCTGTTTCAATTCCTCTTCCAATTGTTTGCGCCTGATCTCGGCACCAAACTGGCTGCCGAAAGTGTTAAAAAGGCTGACAAGGTTTACATCGGTTCCAGCTCCCGCGCCGGCACCCAGCAGTAAAGCGCCGATTACTGTGTTTTCAGAAATCAGCGGTATGCTCCAGGCTGTTTGTAAACCGGCGGTTTTTGCGGCTTCCCGGCGCAGGAATTCCGGATGGTCGCCCAGCCTGTCCCAGCATTGGACTGCTCCTGTGGCCCAGGCTTTACCTGGCAAACCGGTACCTTTTCCAAAACTTTTTGTTTGCCCGGTTTCCAGATAAAACTGCCTCATTTTATCGGCTTGCTGGTGCCAGGCTGTCAGACTGATTTTGTTTTTATCGGCACCTATCAGCCAAATCTCCGCCAACGTAAAATGCCCGAAATCAACCAGCCGGGCAAGCAATTTATCGAGCAACACCGCCAGTTTCAACGGTTCGTTAAAGATCTGGCTGATGTCTGATAACAGCCGCCGCCGTAGCTCCTGGTTTTTGTACGCCGTTACATCTCGTTCAACCGATATCCAATGGGTATACCACCCCTTTTCATCAGCTACGGGGTTTAGGGCGAAATTGACCCAGAATTCCTCGCCATTTTTTTTATAGTTAATGACGGTTGCCTCGCAGGCCTGCCATTTTCGGAGCGATTCACCTAACTGCTTCAATGTATTCAAATCGGTACTGACGCCTTGTAAAATACGGGGCGTTTTTCCGATTACTTCTGCTGCCGTGTACCCGGTCATTTGGGTAAAAGCCTCGTTGACATATATAATTCGCGGGCCGGGTTCATCAAACGGTTCGGCTTCGGTTATCATAATGGCATCCATGGTATTGGTGATGACCGACTCGAGCAGTTTTAAATGGTGCTCTTCTTTCTTTTGTTTGGTAATATCCCGGATAAACATGGAGACACCGCTGCCGGATGGATATACCCGGTTTTCTTGCCATAGTTGAAGTGGCGGGTAAAAATCTTCGTTACATATGTATCGTCTTTCCCTGAATGCCGTTTCGATCGCTTGGTAGGTAGGCGAGCCCACCGCGTCTGGAAACAGCGTCCAGATATGTTTGCCGATCAACTCGCCGGCCGTGGTGCCCAGCATTTTAGCGACCTGCTTATTCGCGTACGTATAACGGCGGCGTTCATCGAGGGCAATAAAGCCATCGGCCATAGATTCCAGCAGTTCGCTCATCTGCAAGCCCTGCTTTTTGAGTTCAAGCTCGGCCATTTTCTGGCCGGAGATATCCCTGAAATTGCACACAATGGCCATCACGTCGGGATCGCTGAGCATATTGGAATAAGTGGCTTCTACCCACATATAATATCCGTCATAATGCCTGGAGCGGTAGCTGCAGGTCTTTGACTGCCCCGGTTCCTTCAATAGCTGCTTCAGGGTGTCTTCGAGGCTTAGCTGGTCATCAGGGTATATTAGGTTTTCAAAAGTCGTTTTTGCACGTTCTGCCGTACTCCAGCCGCTGATTTTTTCCGCAGACGGGCTGCGGTAAATAACCCGCAAACAGCCGTCAAGCAGCGTAACACCGGAAAAACTGTTCTCGATCAGTTTCCGGAAACGGGCATTCTCACCTGTTAGGTTTTGTCTCATCCTGTACTTTGATGCGGGCTCAGTAAATCCAAAAATAAATAACGAAATGAAGTTTGGATAAAGTTTGGCTTAAGTTCAAAATTAGTAATTTATTGATCAGAAAATAAATCTTTAAACGCTAATAATTTATTTATTACGAAAATAGGATTTCCGGGTTAAACTACCCGGAAATTAAATAAAATAATGCAGGAAGAAATGTACAGGTTTCACTGAAGAGCCGTGTTTTTTTAACTGCTGTTTTTTTGCTGAAAAGGCGATTGGGAGGCAATTGATTACCTCGCAAAAAGAGAAGCCCTAGCGCGTTTCACGTTTTCCTCTTTCTGAACGAAACGACCCGGCGGCATTTGATGGGCCTATCCTATATTGCGCCTGAATCTGTCTCATTTGATGAAAAGGACATTGTCCGCCTTCAAAATTTACTTAACTTAAGGTTACCCACTCTAGATTCAAAAATAACTCACTCACTAATCAGCAATATTCTATACTTTAGATTTTCAATTGGCTTTTGTTCAGAACCTGACGTTGCCCCAACTACACAAACCCCTGGACGTTAGTAGCTTTTGCGCATAAACTCTTCAAGTAAAATAGTTTCATCTAAAAATTGATCATATGCATCTCCTTTTGATTTATGGCCATAAAATACTTTCAAAGCTTTCCCTGACGGCTTTGGTTGTTTTCTTTTGTTTATCCGGATGGGCCCAGTCTTCATTGCCGGTCAATCCACGAATATTAAACAAGCAATGGGATGCTTATTGGATAACACATGCTGAGGCACAGGCAGATATAGCAGGGGTGTTTGAATTTCGAAAATCTATTGAAATTAATAAGTTACCGGTGTCTATGATCATTCATGTTTCCGCAGATCAACGGTATAAGTTATACGTCAACGGACAGTATGTATGCAATGGCCCGGCCCGGGGAAGCTTGTCAAATTGGAATTTTGAAACTGTTGATATTGCTCCTTATTTAAATGTAGGTAAAAATGCAATTGCAGCACTGGTTTGGAACTGCCTGGATATGTCGCCTACGGCGCAGGATACCTATTGGCAGACCGGATTTATCCTGCAGGCGGATGCCAGAAAGGACAGCGTGTTTAATTCGAATAAAACCTGGAAAGTGTTACACGATACCGCTTATGCTATGTATCTCGTCGAAGGGCTATTTGCTTATGCTGCCGGACCAGGTGAAAAATTCGATGGCGAAAAACATCCCTGGGAATGGAAACAAGCAAGTTTTAACGATAGTAGCTGGAAAAATGCTGTAGAGACAAACCAGGGCATGCCCACCAATGGCATTACAAAACAATGGAAACCGGAAAGGATTTTATGTGCCAGGCAAATTCCTGCCATGGAACGGAAACAACAATTTTTTAAAGCTATACGCCGGGCTGAGGGAATTAATGCAACGGCACTGCTTCAGCATAAGGAGTTGACCATACCTGCCAATGTCACCGTAAAAATTTTACTGGATCAGGGGGAATTGACAACCGCTTACCCCTCATTACGATACAGTGGAGGCAGCGGTGCCCGAATAAAACTTACCTATTGTGAAAGCCTTTTTATCCCGGGTGATACAAGCAAAAAAAGGATTAATACAAAAGGCATGCAGAAAGGCGATCGCGACAGCATCGATGGAAAACTTTTAATAGGCAACTATGATATTTTTATTGCTGACGGTGCAAGCAACAGGGAAGTAGAGCCGCTTTGGTGGCGATGCTTCCGGTATGTCCAGATGGAGATAACAACAAAAGAAGAACCACTGGTATTACAGGAATTCGGAAGTTTTTTTACAGCCTATCCTTTACAACAAAAAGCAACTTTTGCCAGTAACCGGCCTGTGCTTGGCGATATTTATGAAACTGCCTGGCATACACAACGCTTATGTGCCGGGGAAACTTTTTTTGACTGCCCCTATTATGAGCAAATGCAGTATGTCGGTGATACCCGTGTCCAGGGGCTGGTAACCTTTTACGGTTCCGGCGATACAGTGCTGTGGCGTAAGGCCATTACAGATTTTTACGAATCCCGCCAGCCTTTTGGCTTGGTCATGTGCGCCTTTCCGGGTAACCGGGTCCAGATAATTCCATCTTTCTCGTTGTTATGGATAGCCATGCTGAATGACTACCGCATGCATTGTTCGGATGATGCACTCATAAAAAAAATGCTGCCTGCTGTAATGGATAATTTGCAATGGTTTCAAGATCATCTCCAGCCAAACGGGATGCCGGGTAAACTGGAATGGTGGAATTTCATTGATTGGGTTAAGGATAATAGTTGGGAACGGGGCGTGCCATCTGTTGATAAAAACGGACAATCGTCCATTAACAGCCTTTTGTATGTATACGCACTGCAGCAGGCCGTTTCATTGTTTAACAGCTATGGATACACGCAGCAGGCAGCACGCTATGCCGCAACTGCCGGCAGCATAAAAGCGGCGGTATACAAAACGTGCTGGGATGAAAAAAAACAGCTGCTGGCAGATAATGCAGATAAACAGCACTACAGTCAGCATGCGCAGATCCTGGCAACCTTGGTTGATCTTTTACCCTTAAAAAAACAGCAGCAACTGATGCTGAACACTTACCAAAACGATTCGATTGCCGCTTGCAGTTATTATTTCCGTTTCTACCTGGCAGAAGCCATGAGAAAAACCGGGCTTGGGGGTAAGTATACAGATATGTTGCAGCCGTGGAAAAGTATGCTGGCAAACGGCTTAACTACGTTTTCGGAAGAACCGGAACCGTCTCGTTCAGATTGTCACGCATGGAGTGCTTCGCCTGCGTACCACCTTTTATCGCTTGTATGTGGCATAGAGCCGGCAGGGCCGGGATTTAACAAAGTAAAAATCGCACCTAACCCCGGTAGCCTTGAATGGCTGGAAGGGGACATGCCACATAAATCCGGTGCAATTCATGTAAAACTTAAACAATCAAAAACCGGCCTCCTTAGCGGCTTAATAACCCTCCCCAAAAAACTATATGGCTATTATGAATGGAAAGGAAAAAAGACAAAATTGAAGCCGGGTATAAATTATATTCATAGCTGAACTTTGATGGGAAATGCCCACAGGTTCGTTAGGCGTACCCGCGTTTGAGCAGGTATTCGGCCCCGGCTTCAAATGCTTCATCCGATGGCACAGCGAAGCCGAAGGCGTCTGCCAGCCGGTTGGTTAAATTAAAGGCGAAGCAAACGGCGAGGGCGTCTTCGATCTGCTGCGGGCTGACTCCCGCTGCTATGACCGTCCGCATATCATCTGCGTTTACCGTATGCTCCCTTGTTAGTTTGCCGATCATTTGCAAGGTCGAGCGTAGCACAGGTGTTATCGGCGCATTTTTAATATCCGTTAATACCCGGTCAACTTTTTCAGCGTCATGGTAAGCACCGGCTGCCGTCGCCGTATGTGCCTTAATGCAAAATGCACATTCGTTCAGGTAAGAAACATAGGCGGCCATCAGTTCGCGCTCACCTGCAGTCCACGCTGAAGGGCCACGCATAGCGCGTTGGGTAAACTGCTTGGCCGGGTTACCATAAAAATCGGGGCGGTAAAAGACCAGCCTGGCAGCATCAGGCAAAGGATATCCTGAGAAAAGTTTGATGATACCGAACAATACTTTTGTGCCAAACTTGTAGCCGCTATTTAATATCTCAAGACGCATGACGGCCTCCTTCCTGTATCGCTTCGGCCAAAGCAGTCAGACCGCTTTGGTACTGCCTGGACGCCTGGCCAACGGCACCGCAAATAACGAGTTCAAATAACTGGTCTTCAGTTATGCCCGTTGCTTTTACTGCTGCAATATCGTTGTCGGTTACTTTATAGGGTTGGTGCGCCACTTTATCGATGAGCGCATTTAGGGACGCAGGCAGACCGGTGTTGTCAAATGCTGCTTGTCGCAGCTGGGGTGTGCTCTCGCCTTTGCCTTTGAGAACATGGCGCGTCAAATCCTGATAAAGCTTTTGGTATTCCATAACGGTTACTTTTTTTCAAAGCTACAAAACGTACAGCTTTGTGGTCTACATAATATGTTCGTTTACAAGCTTTTATGACTTATAAAAAATATATTGGTAACGTAATTTACATGTATTGATGTTATTGCCTCTTTTAATGGCACACAAAAGTGCTTCATCAGCCGCTCATAAATTGCGTTAAGGGAATTTCTGGCTAAGTTCCTCGCTCAAAGCCGTAATTTCACGGATGATTCCATCGAGCCGTTCCGCCTCCAGGCTGAACAGCGGGATCAGCTCTTTGGCGGAACCGTCCAGCCGGGACAGTTCGGCCAGTCCCAGGATATTGGCGACCGGCACGCGCAGCTTATGGGATTGTATCCAGGCGATTTCGCGGAGCTTGTCATTTTGCTTTTCGATTTGCTCCACATGTTCCCGCTGCGCGGTAATGTCTCTTAAAAAGCAGTTCACACCTGTCACTTCCTGCTGCTCGTCCACAATAGGGTTAAAGCTTAATTCTTCAAAATGCTTATGGCCATCGAGTTCCCGCTCGCGGATGACCAGAAAGGCCTCGCCCCTGAATGCGCGGCGGTAACTATCCAGGACCGGCCGCATGATGTCCTGTTCAAAGTCGGCGTTGCTGATCGTTTCCGGCCTCTTCCCGGTTAGCCGTTCCACCCGGTCCCAGAAAGCGCCGTTACCTGTAATGATATTAAAGTCACGGTCCACGGACCAGATCAGGTCGCGGGTATTGTTGATGATCGCCCGCAGGTTCTGCCCGTCGCGGGCGATCTTTTCGCGCATCAGTTTTTCGTCCGTAATGTCCCGGAAATAGATCGCCAGTCCGCTTTTGATCGGGTAGGCGCTGGCCGAAACCCACATCCCATTGAGGGTATTGAACTCCTCGAAATGCACGCTGACCTGCTCGCGGAGTGCCCGCTCATATTCCCTGAAATAACAGCGTTCCTTGCCGTAAGGGAACAGTTCCCAGACGTTTTTTCCTAAAAGATCGCCGCGCTTCCGTTGTTGTATTCTTTCGTATTCCTTATTGATATACGTAAAATTCCAATCGCGGTCGACGGTATAGAACGCGTCGGTCATACTCTCCAGCACATTTTCAAGTTCGGCAGTCTTTTCGGCCAGCGCCTTTTCGGTGCGCACTTTCTGATCGATATTGACCACCAGGGTTTGTTTGGCCGGCACGCCTTCAAACACCGTATGATGGGAAAAGACGCGCACATGAAAAGTGTCCCCGTTCTTTTTACGGTGCAGCCAGCGCCCGGCATCCGCATAGCGGCCCGGAACCTTCCTCACGGCTGCTAAAAAAGCGGGAACCTCTTCCGCGGGCCGGATATCGGTGATCTTCAGCTGTAAAAATTCCGCCTGGCTATAACCGTACTGGTCAGTGGCGGCAGTATTGACCGCCAGGAAACGGAAATTCCGGCTATCGAAAATAAACATAGGTACCGGAACCTCTTCGAACAACCGGCGGTAATCGTCCCGAGTCTTGCGGAGCTCACGCGCCTGATGGCTGATCCTGCGGTACAGGATCAAACTGACCAGCAGGATTACGATGAAATCGTTCAGGCTGCGGAACAGGTCCCGGTGCGCAGGCGCCAGTTGCAGCGCCACATGGCTGATCAGCGGATCGGCAACGAAGGCCCAGCCCACTGCTGCTGCGATAATGATAAACGGGATATTCAACTTTGCAAAACGGCCCATGTTCCTCTCCTTTTTCCGTAAAATTACGCCTTTAAATTATTAATTTTTATTTAATAGTTGTTTCCTATTAATATAATGAAGGAGTCCGCCAATTAAAATTTCCGTTTTTATTCAACTTTTTTGGATTATTTGTTGAAATACAAAACAATAAGGGTGGTTTTTGATTAATACAATCGGTAAATTTCCTGTTACAATTTATTCATCATCATTTTCGTTTTAGCCTATACATTATGAGATTTCCCAAAGGACACCGGTTATTGCATTTGGTATTGAATAAGGATAGTTTGACCGGTTACAGGGAACGTGTTAAACTCCTGAACCAATACATCCTGCCGCTGATCCTGCTGGCGCTGTTGTTTACCTTTTTCCTGTTTCGGAACAGCGATGAAATAGATGCTTCCGCATACTTTGCCTTTTTTCTCTTCGCCGCATTAAGTTTATGCGGCGTATTATTATTTAGGCTGGCGCAGGAAAGAACTGCGCGCAAGTCGGCTGAAAGCAATGCCCGCGTGCATGCCGCGCGGCTTTCCAATATTTACAATTCGGGCATCATCGGTTTGCTTTATACGCGCTTTGACGGGGTTATCACAGAGGCAAATGATGTATTTTTGGATATGATAGGGTATTCGCGATCTGATTTGGAACAGGGGTTAATCAGCTGGGCCGACATGACACCACCGGAATATAAGGAAATAAGTGAGCTTGCGCTTGTTCAATTAAGGGAAAAGGGCGCCTGTGAGCCCTTCACCAAAGAATACCGGAGAAAAGACGGCGGGCGGGTATACGTATTACTGGCATCGTCGCTGCTGACTAAAGGCGATCATGCCGAAATACTGACTTACGCCATTGATATTACCAATCTAAAAGAATCCGAAAAGCGGGAACAGGCGCTAGGATTGAAAATACGGCACCAGCAGGAGGAAATGTTCCGGGTGCTCAACGAGGCGCCGGTTGCCATTGTGATCCGCAAGGGGCCGGAACTGGCCATCGAATACGCAAACCAGACCGCGTTGAATTATACGCCTTTTGACCGGGCACAGGCGGCCGGTACATCCGTCGACGCATTTCACCAAAGGTTAAAGACCGGCGTGGATATAACGCCGCTGAAAAATGTTTACCTGACCGGCAAGGCCGTTAAAGGGAAAGCGCTCCCGGTGAAATACGACCGTGACGGCAGGGGCAACCTGACCGAGGGCTGGTTCGACTATGTCTGGGAACCCACCTTCGCCGAAGAGGGGAACGTGACCGGGGTAGCGACCTTTACTTTTGAAGTCACCGACCTGATGCATGCGAACGCCAGGCTGAAAGCGAATGAGCAGCATTTCCGGTTTATTGCGGATGCCATACCGCATAAAATGTGGACCTCCGGGGCGGATGGGGTGGCGACCTACTATAACCAGGGGTGGATGGAATACCTGCAGGAAACCGATATCGGGCAATTAAGGGCCAAGGCCTGGGAGGCGGTCCACCCTGATGAATTGGACTATGTGACCGCGCAGTGGAGCAGCACTGTCGGAAAGGGTGAAGATATGGAAATGGAGCACCGGCTGTGCCGCCACGACGGGGTCTACCAGTGGCACCTGACCCGGGTTTGCGCCTGTAAAGATGAAAACGGGCAGGTGACGATGTACGTCGGTTCCAGCACCAATATCCATGAACAAAAGACGGCCGCTATTGCGCTCCGGCTGTCCAATGAAAAAAAGGATGAGTTCCTGGGTGTCGCAACGCACGAACTCCGCACGCCCATTACCAGCATGAAGGCCTCGTTACAAAGCCTTGAACGCGCGGCATTGGCGGGCACCGGACCGGACAAGGCTTTATCGCTGGTCAGCCTGGCCAACCGGCAGGTGAACAAACTCACCGGGATCGTCAATGACCTGACTGACGTCAGTAAGATACAATCCGGGAAGCTGCAACTCAATAAAAGCGTGTTCACCCTGAGTGACTCGGTCAAAGAGCTCATCGCCGACTTTGAACTGCAAAAGACCGACTGCAGCTTTGTTATCCAGGCCGGCGATGAATTGCCCGTTAACGCGGACAAGATCCGGATCGACCAGGTGATTTCCAATTTAATATCCAACGCTGTCAAATACTCCCCATCCAACGCGACTATTAGTATTTTGGTAGAGACCACGCAAAACCGCACGGTATGCTCCGTGACCGATGAAGGCATTGGTATCCCGGAGGAACTGCAGCCTTTTATCTTCGACCGCTTTTTCCGCGTTCACCCTTCCTCGCAAATGTTTTCGGGGTTGGGCCTGGGCTTGTTTATTTCTTCCGAAATAGTTAAGCAACATGGGGGCAGCATGGAAGTACAAAGCCAGGAAGGCAAAGGCTCCTGCTTTTCGTTTGCTCTGCCAATTTCAGATCTCTAACGGGTCGCTGACTATTTGATTTTCTGGCTGCGTTGATTAATTTTATGAAAACAATCATTACCTCAGGTCATCATATCTGACAGTTATGTCAACGATAAAGGATGCTGTGTGCCAAAAAATAATTTATGGAAATCGACAACAATGAAGATTTGAAGAGCGGCGATGCCTGTATCGCGATCAAAGGGACGCACAAAGGCAAGACCGGAATGGCGGCCGATTTTAACAAAAGTAAGACGGGGCATGTGACCATCACGGTGGTGCAATCTGACGGCGAACGGTTCAAGACGCTCGCCCGAAATGTAAAAAAGCAATAAAAATGAGTGAATTGATCAGGGTGGACAATATAGGGAATCGTCGTAGCATCCCTGGATGAGGCCATCGCGTTTTTTCAGAGATCGGCTTGAAGCTGGAAGTCCGTATGATGGTAGAAGGCGAATGGGCGGGACGCATCACCGGTTTAGGCAACGAGCGTGTAGAAATAGCCATGATGGTAACCCCGGACGGACATAGCCGGCTGGAGCTGTCACGTTTTGCTGAACCCGCTGTGTATCTTTCTGCCCAAATCGGTACCGTGAATCAGGTCGGGATGTATGAACAGCGCCCAACCTTCATCAACAATAACCGCGTTAGGAGAGCCAATACCACCTGTTTTGATGGGTTCGCGGAAGGGGGTTTATCAAAACATAAACATTAAGGTACAGGGTAGTAATATTAAACAAACCAATACTTCTGTAGCATCCGTGACATTGCCTGGAGGCTTTAGAGCCGATTTTGCAAAACGATACTGAAATTTGGAAAGTGTAAAAGGAGCTTAAGTATATTGGAAAATGAAATATCGTTTGACTAAAACGGCGGTTAAATGTTTCCGCTGTCCTATAGTACCTCATTACCCGATTTTAAATCCGTTGGAACGGGTTGGTGACTAATCATCTTTGTAACAATTTAATAGAAATGGCATTTATTTTAAACAACACATCTGATGTTTAATTTAAACATCGTATGTTTGTATTGTCAAATGGTAATTATGGAAGTTTCAGAAAAGCTGAGTGATAAGGTCGCCAATCAAATCAGGCAGGATATTGCCGGGCATAAATACCGGGCGGGTGAAAAAATACCCGCTGAACCTGAGCTAATGAAGCTATATGGCGTAGGCCGGTCGACCATCCGGGAAGCCATCAAAATATTGTCTATGACAGGTACATTGAGGGTACAACAGGGTTCCGGCACTTTTGTAAATACAACCGTACAGTTGGAAACAATTGATCAGCGGTTACGACAGGCCGATTTTGACGAGATCAATGCCGTCAGGAGATTGCTCGAAAATGAAATCATAAAGCTGGCTGCAAAAAACCATACGGAGGACGATTTAGAAGAGATGAAGCAAAGCCTGGAAAACAGAAAGCAGGCAATACGTAACGAGCAAAGACAACTATGCGTTGACGCTGATATTGCTTTTCATATAGCCATTGCAAGGGCTTCTTCAAACAAAGCGCTCGCCGATCTTTACCAAAGTTTTACGATAATCATACGCGATTTCTTCTCCAAAAGAGAAGTTCGGGGAATCACTGATTTTGCAATGAGTCATCACTTACACGAGCAATTATTGGAAGCTATTAAAAACAAAAAAGAAAAACTGGCACAACAGGTGCTTGATAAAATTATAGAGAATAACTACTAAAATAAAGGATAATGAAAAAGGCACTGCATGCCCTCTTAAAATTTTTACTGGTCATCGCAATCTTTTTAGGATTGCAGGGACGGGTATTGGTACGTTATGCAGAGATCTTTCATAAAAATCATACTTCTGAACTGGTTAATTCCGGCATCGATAAGGTAAAAGCGGGTATTGTTCATTGTAAGTTGCAATGTTATACCCAGCATTTCCAAAAGGTACATGCCCCGGTCGCTGCTTTTTTATTTACTTTTTTAATAATAGCGCCGATAATTACGCTGCTGCCATATATCCCCTTTAAAGAAAAATATTCTAACACAAATACGGTCCGCCTGCGACCCCTTAGAGCACCTCCGGCTTTTTAATCCGTAGTACCACCATCAGGTGCACTTCCTTCCATAGCCGGTCGCCGGCTGGATTTCCATCAAATTTTCAGGAGTGGCTTTTTGATGGCCACCAGGTTAAATATTTAATTTTTTCATCATGAAAACGACGCAAAAGCTGATCGTGATCGGCATCCTATCAGCCGTTTCTTTGGCAATGGCCTGTCTTTCAGCACAGGCCCAGGGAACCGATAGTGTTTTAACGCTACAGAAAGCACTCAACACGGCACTATCTCAACAACAACTATTAAAAGCTAAGGATAATTATGCACAAGCATCAGCCCAGGCGATTATCACCGCCAAAAGGGACGGCCTGCCCGATTTTACTTTATCCGCTCAGCAGGCTTATGGAACTTTAAATGGTTTAAATGGGTTGCCTTCTGGCCTGCCCGGATTAGTTGCTACTACTGCAGGGCCCGTTGCTGCTACCCAAAACTGGAACGCTGCATTTGCTTCTCTCTATACTTCAAACATCAACTGGAATATCTTTTCCTTTGGCCTTCAAAAGGCGTATGTAGCCGAAGCCAAAGGCATTTATAACCGCGATGCGGCCGACCTGGAACAGGAAAAATTTCAACAACAGGTCAAAGTTGCCGGGGCATACCTTAACCTGTTAGCGGCCCAACGGCTGCGTTATTCCATGGATGTCAACCTGTCGCGTGTTTCCCAGCTCCGCGATGTGATCCTGGTTAGAACGATGAACGGTTTGAATGCAGGTGTCGACAGTACGATTGCCAACGCCGAACTTTCCAAAGCGCGCATAGCAGTTACAGACGCCATTAATTACGAGCAGAGCCAGGCAGCTAACCTGGCTGTACAATTAGGGATAACTAACCAGTCATTTTCCCTGGATAGTATTTACATCAGCCAATTACCCTCCAGGGTGCCGTGGCAACCCATAGATGATATTTCTAATCATCCCGAATTGAAGTTTTTAGCCGCCATATACAGCAGTGATTGCCAAACGGCAGTACTGGCAAGGTCCTTATCCGTTTCTGCCCTGTTCAAATTGTAGAGCGTTTGGGTAACATCAACTATGGTTGTTAGGCCATTGCCATATAAAGTCTTCTTTTGTTCGTAGGCATCGCCGGCGGCCTTTAACTGAATAGGTGCTTCGCGATATTTTTGCAGGGCATTAGCCAGTTGCTTGTTGCCCTCCTGCAACTGATTGCTTAGGTTATTTTCGAGGTAGTGGTATTCATTGGTCAACCCATCAGATTGATAATGCTGGCTTTTTACCCTTGATGACACCCTTCCGAGATCTGTTAAATTCCAGGTAACGCCTACACCTATCAGGTAGTTCCCCCTTACCGGGTTAATGCCATCTAAGTAACTTTGGTTA
>JABDBM010000042.1 GCA_013288685.1 Bacteroidota bacterium
CCCGCCTTAAAAATGATATGGGGTTAAAAAGAGAAGTTGTTTTGTTAACCTATGTTAATTTTACGTTCGATATTTTAGCCCGGATGCGGCTAAGGCTTTGTGGTTGGATGCCTAAGTAGGATGCAATTAAATGCTGAGGCAGCCGCTCAAATATGTGGGGTTGGCTGGTGAGTAATTCAAGATACCGTTCCTCGGCCGATTGGATCATTAAATTACGTTTACTTTTGGCGGTATCAATGAAAAGTTTTTCGGCAATCAACCGACCGAACCGCTCAAAACGCTGGCTGTGCTCATACAGCCCATGCATATCGGCATAGTTTAATGTAAATAGCTCGCAATCTTCAATGGCTTCTATAAAATCAGGCGAGGGGGACTGCAATAAAAAACTTTCGTAATCGCCAAGCCATTCTCCCTCAAAGGCAAACCCAATAGTATAATCTCCCTTTTCGCTTCGCGAAAAATACCTGAGGCCACCTTTATTTACCAGCACCATTGCCTTACAAACCTGGCCCTCTTTTAAATAAAAAGCGTACTTTTTTAAGGTTACCGGCTTAAGGCGCTGCATAAATAAAAACAGTTCCTCGTCGGTAAAATCAACCAGCTTGCGTAACGATTGGGTGATGACTTCGTACATATTTAATGGCGTTTGTTGCTGATTATATGGTGACACAACTGTATCAAATATACAGGAATAATTACAGGCATCATAGCGGGAAGGCACGGATTGCCAACGGAAGGAACCTAAAACGGCGGGCCAAAACTTTTTTCGGCTTTTTAATTTCGATAGATAAGTTTTTCAAGTGAAACATTTTGTATTACAGCAGGTTATGTCAAGTGAAAAATCACATGAATGCTATTTAACAGCTCAATATTTTTACTCCTGCTGGTAGTAACGTTTTCCGTATACTATATTCCTCTCCTCGCAAAATATCAGGTTCAGATCCTGATAGTTTCGAGTTTGGCATTTTATGCATACGGACAGCCTATTTTGCTGATACTGCTACTCGTATCAGCCTTAATTAATACACTTACCAGTTATGCGGTGGTTAATAGTAAGCCGTCCATGCTTAAATTTTATGCAGTATTGGGCGTGGCGGCAAACTTAACCATATTGTGTTTTTTTAAGTATAGCCCGCTATTTGCTAAATCTTTTTTCGATACAACAGCGGGTTTCGGGCATTTTTTGTTGATGATACCTTTGCCCATCGGCATATCGTTTTACACTTTCGAGGGGGTGAGTCTTTTGATTGATGTTTATTCGAATAAACACCACGATGTTTTAACCATCGACAAATCGTTTAAGGCCCACGTGTACAAAACACTATTCTTTATTTCTTTTTTTCCGCACTTAATTGCCGGTCCAATATTAAAAGCTTACGAATTTTACCCGCAAATTGGCAATAAAAAATTCGCAGATATCGACTGGAGTTATGTTTTTAAAAAGTTAACCATTGGCTATTTTTTAAAGATGGTAATTGCAGATAATTTGGCAAATTTTACATTTTGGATGGCTTATCCTTACTTTAAATCCCTGTCATCTGTCGACCTCGTGACAATGGTTTTTGGATATTCATTTCAAATATTTGCCGATTTTGCCGGCTATTCATTAATTGCCCTGGGCCTTGCCAAATTATTTGGATATAATTTAAATGAAAATTTTAATTTCCCTTATATATCTTCCTCTTTTTCGGAGTTTTGGACACGCTGGCATATATCACTCTCTACGTTTTTAAAACAATATTTATACATCCCGTTAGGTGGCAACCGAAAAGGGAAAATACGAACTTATCTAAACCTGTTAGTTACAATGATACTTGGTGGGCTTTGGCATGGCGCAGCCTGGAGTTACGCAATATGGGGGCTGTTTCATGGCCTGGCCTTAGCAATTGAACGCTTTTTTAGCAACGATGCCCGCACCGCCAAACACAGCCTGCCGCGCAGGCTAATAATGGGCGTTACTGTTTTTGTATTTGTATCGGCGGCCTGGGTTTTGTTTAAATTGCCGTTTGAATATGTTGTAGATTATTTTAAATCCATCGTCGTTAATGGTAAAATGCCGGCTAACTCAAACAATATAATGTTAATAGCCATCTATTCAATCCCGGTTATTTTGTACCATTTAGTGTATTTGTGCCGCTCGGCTCGTTATGCCGTTTCCTTTAAAAAGTACGAATTTGCAGGTTACGGTTTGTTGCTGTTTTTAATAGCGGTAAATAGCGGCCCGTCAAATTCGTTTATCTATTTTCAATTTTAGATATGATAAAAAAAAGCTTACTTACGTTCGCATTCCTGTTCGTCATATACAACATATTTCTGTTTTTTAACAAAGTTGCATGGCATTCTACTCAAAGCCAATTTCAGGGCAGTGTTATCAAGTCAGACAGGTATATTGATGATCCTAATACCCCGCAGGCGGTAGTGGTAGGTACGTCGTTATCGTCAATGATAGTTGATGACAGCATTCCTGGGCTTTATAATTTGTCGATGCCGGGGATGGCGTTATTTGATGGCTGCCATATACTTTTTAAACGGAAAACAATACCTCCCGCTGTGTTTATCGAAGTAAACTATTTTTATAAGGACGAAAACAAAAGCTTCACGTCATCATTTGATTCAAAAATAGAAAGTTTTTCAAAAGCTCACTTACTGGCCCTGCGCGACGAAAATCAGCCGGTGGGTATCATAAGGCATTTTTTTTGGCTGCGCGGTCATCCAGGCGGTAATGTTGTTCACAATACTATTTTGCCCCAACAGGTGCTTCAGGAACTTGTTAAAAATCACAAAAAGGACTATATCCATCCCGATGATAAATTGATCAGCAATGGATTACTTCAGTTAAAAGCAACTGTAAGCCAAATTCAAGCCCGGGGCAGTAAGGTTTACTTTTTTGAGATGCCTACCGATACATCGCTCGAGCAATTGCCATTAGCAGTTAAAGTACGACAATTGATAACCACTACTTTTGCAGATATTCCGTTTTTGCCAATTCCCAAACAGGTATTTAGCACTATTGATGGTATCCATTTAAATGGTAACGATGCAGTTGAGTATACCCGATACTTCAAAAGTTATGTGCAAAAAGCTGCATTAAATTAATTTGGATAACTACAATTGTGCTGGCAGATAGTAATTATCTGTAAAACAAAAGCCACCTTGTTTCATAAGGTGGCTTTTGTCT
Organism: Bacteroidota bacterium; assembly: GCA_013288685.1. Taxonomy (GTDB): domain Bacteria; phylum Bacteroidota; class Bacteroidia; order Sphingobacteriales; family Sphingobacteriaceae; genus Mucilaginibacter. Next base: position 3,179 of record JABDBM010000042.1, read on the forward strand.
TAGCTAATTGTGGTCTATTTTACGCGCTCAACGTAGTCCCCGGTGCGGGTATCAACTTTTATTTTATCACCCTGGTTTACAAAAAGAGGCACTTTTATTTCAATGCCGTTTTCTGTAGTTGCAGATTTTAGCGCGCCCGATGAAGTATCACCCTTCACAGCGGGTTCGGCATAAGTAATTTCTAACTCTACAAAGTTTGGCGCCTGCGCCATAATTGGTTCTTCACTTTCAAAGGAAACTATTACACTCATGCCTTCTTTCAGAAATTTTGCCGAAGGGCCGAATAGTGATTTGGGGATATTATGCTGATCGTAAGTGGTATTATCCATAATCACCATAAAATCGCCGTCTTCGTAAAGATATTGGAAGTCGTTGGTTTCAACCCTGCAAATTTCAACCTGTTCGTCGGTAGCTAAACGGGCCTCTACAATTTTACCGGTTTTTATATTGCGGAATTTATCCAGGTAGAATGCCCCGCCTTTGCCTGGTGTACGATGCAGCACTTCGGTAACAGTTACCAGTTCGCCGTTAAAACGTAATATGTTCCCTACTTTAATTTCAGATGCCTTTGCCATGAAAATGGATTTATAAAATTTTGACGCCAAAGATAGACTAAGTTATGATAAACATGAGGCTTAGCATCAATATTTAATAATTGCTTCTACAAAAGATGGCGTGGACACTAAATTAACCTCGTTTATTTTGTTTTACCACAGAGGCCACAAAGAAGGCACAAAGTGCACAGAGTTTTTAATTATACCCCCGATCTTCACCACTCATTTTTTCTATTCTCTGTGTGCTTTGTGCCTTCTCGGTGATCTCCGTGGTTATTTAAACAATTTACAGCAGCTATAATAGCCGGGGGAATTAACAGTTAAATATTATTGGGGCAAAACAAATGTTTTATATTTAGCCCGCACATCAAAAACTGGTGCTCATGAAAAAAGAAATACAATTGCCTTTTTTTTCGATTTTATTGATGATCTGCCTCGGGGCATGTCATTCGCTCACCAAAGATACTGGTCGCCCGGGGCAGGAACAGGTAAACATGCACAGCACTTACGACGATAGTACACTAACCAATAGCATATTGCCCGTTATGATGCCCTATAACCGGCTGCTAAATCCGGCAGGCAAAGTGATCAGTTTTGGCGATCCGCGCACCGAAAACCACAGCCTGGATATAAAACTGATACCGCAAAGCACCATCCTGGCGGTGGAAGACAGGTTTGGCATTACGCTGATAGATACCAACAGCAGCAAAGTAATTGCCAATTGGCGATATACCGATGAACCCGGATACGGCGGCTTGATGAGTACTTACTCGGGCCTTAAAATATGGAATACCGGCACCGAAACACAATTGTTTTGGAGTGCGGCCAGCACACAACGATCCTGCGTAATACAGGCAAAATGGGACGGACAAAAAATAAGCATTCAACATGCTTTTAATTTTGAGCCACAAAGCCCCTCGCCAATGGCTTTGCCCAACGAAGTACTTATACATACCGAAAATTATAACGACTACTTATACGTAGTGTTAAACGGCAACAACCAGTTGGTTAAAATAGACCTGAAAACGCAGCAAACCGTATGGGCGAAACCAACCGGGGTGGCGCCTTACGGGATAGCATTTGTAGGCAAACAATTGTTTATAACCAACTGGGGAGGCCGGCAGCCAACCGATACGGTGGGCCGCGAAACGGCAGGGGTTCCGTATGGCGATGCATATATCGATCCCAAAACAGGCGCAACCGCCGAAGGCAGCGTACAGGTATTTGACGAGAATGGCGCAATACTGAAAGAGATACCAGTGGGGCTGCATCCAAATGTGGTGATTGCAAGTAAAGACAGCCGTTTTTTATATGTCGCCAATGCCAACAGTGATAATGTATCCGTTATTTCTGTATCCGGTTTAAAAGTGGTTGAAAACATCCCGGTGCGGTTAATGCCCGGTAAAAATGGCTTCATCGGCGATTCGCCCAATGCGTTGGCTATTAATAATGATGGTACCCAGTTGTATGTAGCCAATGGCATGGATAATGCGGTTGCTGTGGTTAAGCTTGGCGCGATTTCATCGCTGAAGGGATCGGGGAAAACCCTGATCAAAGGTTTTATACCAACCGAAGCCTATCCCGGCGGTTTGTTTTTGGATAATAACACCCTTTTTGTAACCAATTTGGAGGGCGAAGGATCACGCGCCAGCACTGGTGAATATAAAACCACGGCAGTTCCGGCACGAACCGTTGCTTATAACTCGCACCACGAAAAAGCCACCATATCCATTATTCCTGTTCCCGGCGACCAGGTTTTAAAACAATACACTACTCAGGTGAAAAACCTGAACATGGCGTTCAGGGCCGAGATAGCCCGTTTAACCCCACGACCCAACATCGCGCCAGCGCCCATACCCGAACGCATCGGCGAGCCATCGGTTTTTAAGCATGTGTTATACATCATCAAAGAAAACCGCACGTACGACCAGGTGCTTGGCGATATGCCCGAGGGTAAGGGCATGGCATCGTTGTGTACCTATGGCGATAGCATTACCCCTAACCAGCATCAAATTGCCCGCGATTTTTTATTGCTGGATAATTATTATGCATCAGGAAAATGCTCGGCCGAGGGGCACCAATGGACAGATGCTGCCATGGTAACGGATTACGTGGAAAAAAATGTGCGCTCCTGGTTCCGCAGTTACCCGCACGTGCAGGAGGATGCATTAGTTTACGATGCCAACGGCTTTATCTGGAACAATGCCGCCGATCACGGAAAAACGGTTAGAATTTATGGCGAGGCATGCCAGCCCCATTATGATCAAACACAAACCTGGTCAACCATTTACAATAACGATAAGCAGGGGATACCTTTGGAATTTTATAACACCAGTACTATTTCGCGGGTGAGGCCCATCCTGTCGCAAAATTATCCTGGTTCTGACGAACTGAAAATTACCGACCAGGTACGTGCATCGGCATTTATAAAGGAACTGAAGGGATATGAGGACCAACCCGGCGACAAACTGCCCGAGCTGATGGTAATGGCCCTCTCTGTAGACCATACCGAAGGTACCCGGCCCGGTCTTCCAAAACCCGAAGCCATGGTTGCCGACAACGACCTTGCCCTCGGCCGCATCATTGATGCCTTAACTAAAAGCCGTTTTTGGAAAAATACCGTGGTATTTGTTACCGAAGATGATTCGCAGGCCGGCTGGGATCATGTTTCTGCTTACCGTACAACAGGTTTTGTAATTAGTCCGTATAGCAGGCTGCAAAAAACGGTTTCTAAAAATTATAACCAAACATCCGTAGTGAGGTCCATTGAGCAAATATTGGGGATACCGCCCATGAATGCATTGGATGCAACCGCATTGCCTATGTTTGACTGTTTTAGCTATAAGCCTTCCAATTTAAGTTATAACTTCCTGAAGAACCGTATAGCGCTCGATCAGATCAATCCCAAACTATCCGCGTTAAAAGGGAAGGACCTTTATTTTGCAAAAGCGTCGTCCCTCCCCGAATTTGACCATGTGGACGGTGGTCGCGATGATTTGATGAACCGTATTTTATGGCATGCTGCCAAAGGGAAAAAACCATACCCTGCAAAATTGGCGGGTAAGGACGATGACGATAAATAAACGAAGCCTCCAGGGCTTCGTTTATTACCTAACTTTAACTATTCCGTTTTGTAAAGTTTTGGCGCCGTATTCAGCATTGGGAACTGGCGCTGGTGCCAATACGGATAGGCCGGTAAAATTTCACTGACTTTATCAAGCCGTTTAACCTGGTCAACTGTTAAATTCCAACCTACGGCGTCCAGGTTTTGTTTCAATTGTTCCTCGTTCCTTGCACCGATAATAATGTTAGCCACCGTTGGCCGCTGCAATAACCAGTTTAAGGATATTTGTGCGGCGGTTTTGCCGGTTTCTGCTACCAATTCGTCCAGTACATCTACAATATTGTACAGCCTTTCCTCGTCGGCATCGGTGTTCATCACGGGGCTACCGCCTTGTGCCACACGCGCATCCTGTGGAACAGGTTGATTCCTGCGGTACTTGCCGCTCAGTTTTCCACTGGCTAACGGGCTCCATACAATGGTGCCAACGTTTTCTGCAATGCCCAGCGGCATTAGTTCCCATTCAAAATCGCGGTTTAGCAGCGAATAGTAGGCTTGGTGCGCAATATATTTCGACCAGCCATACCGCTCGGAAACCGATAGGGATTTCATGAGGTGCCAGCCCGAAAAGTTGGAGCAGGCAATGTACCGCACCTTGCCGCTTTCCACCAGGGTTTCCAAAGCTTTCAGCGTTTCCTGTATCGGTGTGTTGGCATCAAAGCCGTGCATGTGATAAATATCGATGTGATCGGTACCCAAGCGTTTTAAACTATCATCACAAGCTTTTAACAGGTTAAGGCGCGAGGAGCCATAGTCATTAGCGCCAATCCCGAAAGGGAAAGTGGCTTTGGTAGAGATGAGCACTTTATCCCTTAATCCTGTTAAGGCCTTACCTAATATTTCCTCTGACGCTCCGGCTGAATATACGTTAGAGGTATCGAACAGATTAACGCCTGCATCCAGGCATAAGTTGATGAGGCGTGTGGCTTCATCAACTTGCGTACTGCCCCAGGCTTTAAAAAAATCGTTGCTGCCGCCAAAGGTGGCTGTGCCAAAACTTAGTACTGGCACCCGTAATCCCGAGTCGCCCAATTGTCTGTATTCCATGATATGATGAGTATTTGTATTTGATTTATTTGTTTAAAATGAACTATAAAAAGTTAATTTGTTTCGGACTGCAAGCCATAATCGCTTACCGGAATTCGTTCATTATAGCTGATCGATATGCGCAGCCATCTTTTGCCGGATAGCCTGATCCGGTAATTCACCCTCTCCGGCTTTAAAATTATCAGCCGCGTGGTTAATATCCGCAGTAGCGGGAATAACACACGTTACCGCCGGATGTGAAATAATATATTTAAGAAAATAACCAGCCCAGCTATCAATCTTCAATTCCCCGGCCCAAGCCGGTAACGCTTTTCCTTTTACTTTTTGAAACAGGCGACCCTCTCCAAACGGTCGGTTAATAAGCGTGGCTATACCCAAGTCAGCAGCAGCAGCAAATAAACGCCTTTCAGCATTGCGCGAACTAATGGAATAATTAAACTGCACGAAATCGACTTTTTCATTTCGCATGATCGTTTCCAGTTCGTCGTGACTGGAGTCGGTGTAATGGGTAATGCCGGTATACCGGATTTTACCACTTTCTTTCCAGCGTTGCAATATGGGCAAATGCGTTTGCCAGTCGGTAAGGTTATGAATTTGGATCAGATCAAGTTTTGTCCTGCGCATCTTCTGCATCGAGCTTTCCATTTGCCGGATGCCTTCCTGCTGGCCCCTGGTCCATACTTTTGTTGCGTAAAAATAGTTATCGGCGGTTTCCATTTGCGAGGTGATATCGCCAATCACCTCTTCCGACCGGCCGTACATGGGCGAACTGTCTATCAATGTGCCGCCGGTCGCATGCATTTGGTTTAATACTTTTTCAAGCACGGGATAAGGCTTTTGGCTGGGCACATCAAAGGTTTGCCAGGTTCCTAAACCAATAACGGGTAGTTCTTCGCCGGATGAAGGTATAATGCGTTTTATCATATAGGTAATGCATTAAAAAAGGCGGCCCGTTGCCGGGCCACCATTTTAATAAATAATTCAGCCCCGTAATCAGGCCAGGTCGAAGCGGTCAAGGTTCATCACCTTAGTCCATGAGGCAACAAAGTCGTGTACAAACTTTTCTTTGGCATCTTCGCAGGCATATACTTCGGCAATGGCCCGAAGCTCTGAGTTTGAGCCGAATATAAGATCAACACGAGTGCCACTCCATTTGAGTTCGCCGGTTATGCGGTCACGTCCCTCGAAAGTGTCTTGAGCATCTGAAGTTGCGCTCCAGGTAGTACCAAAATCAATCAGGTTCACAAAAAAATCGTTGGTAAGTACCCCCGGATTTTTGGTGAATACACCATGCCTTGAATGATCGAAGTTGGTATTCAGCACACGCATACCGCCAACTAAAACCGTCAGCTCGGGCGCGGTCAATGTCAGCAACTGGGCCTTATCAATCAACAATCCCTCGGCCGAAGCAATGTGGTGTTTCTTTAAGTAATTGCGGAACCCGTCAGCCCCAGGCTCCATTACACCAAACGATTCCACATCGGTTTGTTCCTGCGATGCATCGGCGCGTCCCGGCGAAAAAGGAACCTGTATATCATAACCGGCATTTTTTGCGGCCTGCTCAACGCCGGCACATCCGCCCAAAACAATTAAATCGGCCAGCGAAACCTGTTTGCCGTCATGCAGAGTATTGAAATCAAATTGGATAATCTCCAAACTTCTTAAAACCTTGGCCAGCTGAACCGGGTTATTCACTTCCCAATCCTTTTGCGGGGCAAGGCGAATGCGCGCGCCGTTTGCGCCGCCACGTTTATCGGAACCACGGAACGTTGATGCCGAGGCCCATGCGGTTAATACCAGTTGTGATATAGTTAACCCCGACGTCAGCAGCTTGCCTTTTAGCTCAGCGATGTCAGCATCGTTAATCAATTCATGTGTAACGGCTGGGATAGGGTCTTGCCATATCAACTCTTCGGCAGGTACTTCAGGGCCAAGATAGCGGACCTTCGGCCCCATATCACGGTGCGTTAGCTTAAACCACGCCCTGGCAAATGCATCAGCAAACTGGTCGGGATGCTCAAAAAAACGACGTGAAATTGCCTCGTAGGCAGGGTCGGTACGCAAGGCAATATCAGAAGTAAGCATAAATGGTGCATGGCGTTTCGCAGGATCATGTGCATCGGGTATGGCACCCTCGCCAGCGCCGCCTTTTGGCCGCCACTGGTTTGCACCACCCGGCCCCTTGGCTACTTCCCACTCATAACCGAATAAATTCTCAAAATAATTATTGCTCCATTTGGTTGGTGTTGTCGTCCAGGCACCTTCAATGCCGCTGGTAATGGTATCACCCGCATTGCCGCTGCCGTAGCTGTTTTTCCAGCCCAGGTTTTGTTCCTCAATGGCTGCACCTGCTGGCTCCAGACCAACATATTTACCAGGATCGGCAGCGCCGTGTGTTTTACCGAAGCTGTGTCCGCCTGCTATAAGCGCTACGGTTTCTTCATCGTTCATCGCCATACGGCCAAAGGTTTCCCTGATGTCGCGGGCAGAGCCAAGCGGGTCGGGGTTGCCGTTAGGGCCTTCCGGGTTCACATAAATCAGTCCCATTTGTACGGCTCCAAGCGGATTTTCCAGTTCGCGGTTACCGGTATAGCGGGTGTCGCCCAGCCATTCTTTTTCCGAACCCCAGTATACATCCTCCGCAGGTTCCCAAACATCCGCACGTCCCCCGCCGAAACCGAATGTTTGGAAGCCCATCGATTCCAAAGCGCAGTTCCCGGTAAGGATCATGAGGTCGGCCCAGGATAGTTTTCTTCCATATTTTTGTTTGATGGGCCATAATAGCAGGCGTGCTTTATCCAAATTGGCATTATCGGGCCAGCTGTTGAGCGGAGCGAAACGCTGCGTGCCGAAACCAGCGCCACCACGACCATCAGAAACGCGGTAAGTACCCGCACTGTGCCAGGCCATCCGGATAAAAAATGGTCCGTAGTGCCCGTAGTCGGCCGGCCACCAGGCTTGCGAGGTGGTCATCAATTCGTAGATGTCGTTTTTTACCGCAGTTAGGTCCAAACTTTTAAATTCTTCTGCGTAATTGAATTCCGCATCCATCGGGTTGGATAGGGAAGAGTTTTGGCGCAGGATATTTAATTTTAACTGGTTGGGCCACCAGTCGCGATTCCTGGTGCCGCTGCCTGCGCTTTGTTTTAAAGATCCGTTTAAAAAGGGGCATTTGGCTTCGCCTTTGTTTACCTCTGCCAGGATCTGAGAGCCGTTGTTTTCCATGATAGTTTTGTATTGGTTTAATGGAACTAATTTAAGGGATTATTTATTAACCTGCAGGTATTTACACCGATGTAAAAATAATTTACATCGGTATGGCTAAATTAATCCGGGTATTTAATAAACGAGGCGTTAGGGCAAAAGTTGCACGAAGTAAAATAGCAACGATATTGTCGTTTAGTAAACTACCACCTCATCAGTAAATATAAAACCTCTTTTTTCGTTTATCCCGGTAACTCTTATATAGCGGGCAGTATTTCCGCTGAGGTTGAACAAAAATGTTTTGAACCTGAGTGAAGAATCAGTATAAGGCACATCGTTGTCGATTTTTTGAACCGTTTTAAATACTTTTCCATCGTTGGAAACCGCTATGGTTACTTGTGAAGGGATGTAAACACCCGGACCAGTTAACTGCATGAAGCGAATTTTTACCTGTGACAAAGGCTCAGTAGTATCCATATCAATAGTCACATCAAAATCGTCGTTAAATCCCTGCCATTGTCCGTCTCCGTAAGTGAGGTCGCCTGTTTGCCCGTTTACCAGCGTAAGTTCTTTTTGTGCAGGATAGCTGCTGCTCCAGGGGGTATTATAAATCACTTTCTTACCAATGGCTTTATGTACGTCTGTCACCAAATCGGCTGTTTTTCCACTTTGTACATCGTTTTTAAATATGGCCGCTTTAACAGTGGCTGTAGCCGGTAACGGAATTGCCGTGTGATATAAAGGTGAACTTGTAGTAGGCGCGCTGCCATCAACAGTATAATGAATGGTAGGTTCAAACTGTTCGGACGTGATGGTAACGTTTGCTAATTTTTTATCGATATCAAATTTCGATAATATACTTAGCGCCGTTGAAGGCGGGTAATAGTTAACGTTAAAACGCTGCAAAAGCAGGTAATGCTTCTGTAAGCGAAGTTGAAAATCGTTCCAGTTTTTATTCTTTTCTGCGGTCCATGCCACCTCGGCAAGCGCAAGTACCCTTGGGAAAGCCATATAATCCACCTGATTCGGGGTCGGCATATATTCGGTCCATAAATTAGCTTGTACGCCGAGTATATGTTTTTGCATGTCGGCATTTATTCCGGCTGCAATTGGGTGATAAGCGTATACCTTTTGTAAGGGAAGGTAGCCGCCGATAGCCTCAGGTTGTCCAATCGGGTTTGTTTGATAGGCGTCAAAATAAAGGTATGCCCCGGGTGTCATAATCACATCATGTCCGGAGTTTGCAGCCTCAATCCCGCCTGCTTCTCCTCTCCAGCTCATAACAGTGGCCCCGGGCGATAGTCCGCCTTCCAAAATTTCATCCCATCCAATAAGCTTTCTTCCTTTGCTGGTTAAATAAGCTTCCAATCTTTTTACAGCGTAACTTTGCAATCCATTTTCATCTTTCAAATTCAAGTCCCTGATCACTTTCTGACATTTTGGACAAGTCTTCCAGGCGCTTTTATCCGCTTCATCACCACCAATATGGATATATTTAGAAGGGAAGATGGCCATCACCTCGTCAAGTACATTTTGCAAAAAGGTAAAGGTTTCGTCATTGCCGATGCAGAATTCGGCATTTTTATAAGGTACGCCATAGCACGATAAATTGGGATAAGCGGCAAGCACCTCTTCTGAGTGCGCCGGCATTTCTATTTCAGGAATCACCGTAATGCCTCTCTTCAGGGCATAATTTACGAAATCTTTGGCCTCATCGGCAGTGTAAAACCCTCCCGATGCTTCGGGGCTACCCATTTCTGCATATTTACGCCCGTTATTCCACCAGTATTTCCAGTTGGCGTTTGTTCTCCACGCCGCTTTTTGTGTAAGCTCAGGATACTTTTTGATCTCCAATCGCCAGCCGGCGCCATCGGTTAAATGCCAGTGAAAAGTATTCAGTTTATATAAAAACATAATGTCGATATATTTTTTTAAAAAAGATATCGGGAGAAAATTACGTGAAACATCCAGCATTAACCCTCTATATCCGAGGGCCGGGCTATCTTCTATCCATACTGCAGGTATTCGCCCTCCGTTTTTTCGGGTATTTGCAATTTGCAGTAATGTGGCAATTCCGTTTAGCATTGCTGTCGGCTGATGTGCGGTGATTATTATTCTTCCCGGTTCTACCAGCAGTCGATACGCATTTTGGGCAAGCGTGTCTTTTGGGTTGGCCATCATCAGGATGATGCCCTGCTTGGGCATTTGTTTGATGCCGCCAAGCGGCTTGGTTTTTTCGAAATGGATGTAAGGATGCTCATGAAGTAAATCTGCCGCACCTATAAATGCATTGCTGGCAAATACCTGTGTTTCTTTGGGAAAGGTAAAATACCCTAACCTGGCATGTTGGATTAAAGGTTTTGGGATGATGAATAACGAGTCCTGGGCAAAAGTTACACCCGGAAACAAATAAAACAATATCGCAGCAGAAAGGCCCGCCACCCATTTGGCTCTTTTCATTAAATTTTGGATTGTGCGGACCAAAACTACATTTTTAAAAGAGATTCCTTTCCCGGCGAAACATTCATTCTACTAAATTTAAGCATCTATTTCATTATTCAGCCATTTTTGAATACTTTCGCGCCCTTCAATTTTTTACGTTTACCCCCTGGCATGAACAAGTTTTTATACGGCATTGATTTTGGAACAACCAATTCGGCCCTGGCAATTTACAACGAGGATACCAAAGAAATACATAGCACCATTATTATTCCTTCGCTCATTTATTTCTACCATCAATTCAATAAGGCAAGCGACAAAAATTATGTGGTTGGCGAAGAGGCCATCACGGCTTATCTTAACGATAATATGCAGGGGCGCTTTATCAAATCGGTTAAGCAAATTTTATCAAAAAGCAGTTTTATAGAAACCCGTATCCACAACAAAAGGTATAATGCTTCGGATTTGGTGGCTATTATCTTAAAGGAATTAAAAGACCGTGCCGATGAGTTAACCGGGCAGGATTGCCGGAAAGCAGTAATAGGCCGGCCGGTATTTTTTGATGACGATGATGTACAAAAAGATACCCTGGCACAAACCCGCCTAAGTAAGGCGGCAGCGTTAGCCGGTTTTGAAGACGTGCGTTTTCAGTTTGAGCCTATTGGCGCGGCCTTCGCTTACGAAAAAAGCCTCGTTAAAAAGGAAAATGTATTGGTGGCCGATTTGGGCGGAGGTACTACAGACTTTACCTATTTGGTACTCGATCCCGAAAAAGTGGGCAGCAAAGACCGGAAGAACGATATGATGGCCAGCGGTGGCATTTATGTAGGCGGGGATAGCTTCGATTCCGCATTTATGTGGGAGAAAGGCACCCCTTATTTTGGTAAGAATACCCAATATGAGGCTACCCCGGGCAAAGTATTAACTGTGCCTAAATCGCTTTTTGCCAATATTTGCTCGTGGGAGCAAATGAATTTTTTTAATGGCTTGCGCATAAAAAAAGACATAGAAGATTACTACTATTTTTCGGGTAACGATCCGCAGTTTAAAAACCTGATAACACTCATAGACAATAACCTGGGCTATTCGGTATTTCAATCCATCGAAAAAACAAAAATTACGCTTTCAAATGCGGACACTTCCGCATTCAGCTACAACAACATGGATATCGAAATTGATGAGGAAATATCTCTGCCGGTTTATGAACAAATTATTGCTAAAGACGTGGACAGAATTGCCCGCTGCCTGGATGAGTTTATGCTGCAAAACAATATCGATCCTCAACATATCGACAGTCTTTTTTTAACCGGGGGTACATCTATGGTGGGCGGTATTCAAAAACTCTTCAAAAACAGGTTTCCGCATGTTAACCTGAATTCGGGAGATAATTTTAAGAGCGTGGCTACAGGCCTGGCTTATAGCGGTTATTTGTTTGGAGAGTAATACAGGGCATTTTATTTCAAATCCGTACAATCAACGTCCGGTTTCGTTACAAAAACTGATGTAAATAAAACGTTATTTGCTATTATATCAGCATGTTACTAACTTGGAACAGCGATTGAGGCAATAATGCGAATTGAATGCATACACTTTCCATATCACCCCCTATGACCTCGCCTTCCTTGGGGTGATATTTACCGGGCTGACTTTTACCGTGCAGTTATGGTTCGCCAAAAGAATCAATATTAACGCAAACCGGCTGCTGGCCCTGGCTATGGCAACCATCGTTTTACAGATGGTTTGGATAGTGGGTATTGACATTCACCTGGCAACGTACTTTCCCCACTGGAGCTGGCTGCCACTGCATTTTTCGCTGGCATTGGGTCCGCTCATCTATTTTTATGTGCTCAGGATAATCCGGCCAGCGTATAAATTCCGGTTTAAAGATATGCTGCACTTAAGCCCCCTGTTGCTGCAACAGGGCGTTTTTGTTTTGGAAATTAAGGAGTGTATGAAAACGGGGGCGGCTATTGATGATACACTGATCTTTCGGCAACTTAACCCTGTAGTGAATTTGTTAGCGTTTATCTCCGTCATCGCCTACTTGTATTGGTCTTTCAGGCTTATAAAACGCTTTTATCAGCTCCTGCAATTTAATAATGTAAGCGACCGCTCCCGGTACGAATTGCGGTGGCTGCAGCGCCTGCTAACGGGTTTGGGGGTATTATGGCTATTGTGGATTCCGTATGCCGCCGTGGATTATTTTTATTACCATGGGCAGATGGATATCCGGACTTGTTATCCTTTGTATCTTATTTTGGCAATAATCTTTATTCGGATTGCAATCGTGTCCTTTTTTAGGCCGGACGTTGTAGTGCCGGTTCATGTGCCCTTTGTTTCCAGGCCGTTGCCACCTGCCGAGCTGAAGCAAAAAGGTGCCTGGCTAAAGAAAGTGGTTAAAGAAAATTGTTATTACCAGGACCCGGAACTAAGCCTGGGCTCACTTGCCGAAAAACTCGGCTTAAGTTCCCATGAGTTATCCCGAATCATCAATACAGTGCTTAAAAAAAGCTTTAATGATTTCATTAATGAATACCGTATTGCCGAAGTGATCCAAAAAATGCAGAACCCGGTTTATGACCGGCTAACCCTGCTGGGTATTGCATTTGAGTCGGGATTTAATTCCAGAACTACCTTTCACCGCATTTTTAAACAAATAACCGGGAAAAGCCCGGCGGAATATAAAACCGAATGGAAAAAAGAAATCCCATCTTATAACTTGGAACACTATTCCCGATTTGGGCCGGTAATTTCGTACCAGCAAACCGCTCCGCAATGGACGGGTACGAAATTAAATCTCGGTTATATGTTTAGCAATTATTTAAAAAACGCCTGGCGCCGCATCATGCGCCATAAAACCTATTCTGCCATCAATGTTATGGGGCTTGCGCTGGGTATCTGCGGATGCCTGGTCATTTACCTGGTAGCAAGTTTTGAATTCAGTTTTGACACTTTTCATCCCGATAAAGAACGCATTTATTGTATCGATGCAAGCATAGCAGGCAATCCGGACCCTGATCATGCTCATTGGAATGCAGTCCCCGCACCAATGCCTGATGCCATGCGGAATGAAATGTCGGGGCTCGAGAAAGTAGCAGCTTTTCAGCTTTATAATCCAAAAGTGAAGATAAAGAAAGGCGACAAAGTCACCAAGGCATTTGATGAGACAAAAGGGATAATTGCGGAAGCGGATTTCTTTGACATATTACCCCACACCTGGTTAAGCGGCAATAAAAAAACATCGTTAAATAACCCCATGACCGTAGTGCTTACCCAAAGCCGTGCGAAAACGTATTTTGGGGACCTGCGGCCTGATGAGATAATAGGCAAAACGATCACTTACGATGATTCGCTTACGGTAACGGTGTCAGGTATACTGAAAGATTGGAATAAAAACTCTGATTTCAACTATTCCGATTTTATTTCGTTCAGTACTATTAACAGCAGTTTTTTAAAACACCAGATACTGTTGGATAATTGGTTTATGCTGAATCATAGCAGCCAGGAACTGGTGAAATTGCCTGTGGGCGTCAATCCGTCACAAATAGATGCACAATTCCCATCATTCATTAAAAAACACCTCGACCCCAATCCGCATACCCAATTACATATACAGCTTCGGCCATTTACGGGCGCTCACTTTCATCGGGAATATGGTGGCGAAGGCATGAAGGCCGACCGAAGAATACTATACATCCTTTCAGCAGTCGCCGTTTTCATATTATTTATCGCGGCTATTAATTTTATCAATTTATCTACTGCGCAATCCATACAACGAACCAAAGAAATAGGCATACGCAAGGTGCTGGGTAGCGGAAAAATGGCTATCCTTTTACAGTTTTTGACTGAAACGTTTACATTGGCGCTACTGGCCGTGGCCATAGCCGTTATTGCTGTGCAGCCTTTACTGAATTTATTTGCTGCGTATATTCCGCCCGGCGTAAAATTCGATGTTATGCAATATACCACCTGGATTTTTCTTATCGGCATCGCGATTTTCACCACATTACTGGCGGGGCTCTATCCGGCAAGACAACTATCGGTATTTAAGCCGGTATCGAGCCTTAAAGGCGAAATAAATGAAAAAACGGAAAATAGAGGCTACCTGCGTAAAAGCCTGATTGTTTTTCAATTTACCATATCCCTTATTTTTATTATCGGGACCATTGTGATGAGTAAGCAGATTAATTACATGCAAACGCAGGACTTGGGCTTTAAAATAAATAACATTATTACGCTAAGAAGCCTATGGAGCGATCATACGGGAAAAATGAAAGTGCTTGCCGAAAGTATCAAACAACTACCCGGAGTGGACCAGGTGATAACGGAAGCTTTCCCACCGATGGGTTTTGCACACATGGGCAATGGTATGCAACTGCAGGGAAGCAATGAAAAAGCTATCCAGACTTCTGTCCATTCGGGTAATGAAAACTTTGTGCCGTTTTATGATATGAAAATAGTTGCCGGCCGGAATTTGCTCCACAGCGACAGTGCAAGGGAGTACCTTATAAATGAAACTGCAGCAAAGGCGCTGGGTTTCAATGATCCCCAAAAGGCTATCGGCAAGTTTTTATCAGGCCCACAAAGTAAAGCATATCCTATAGCCGGCGTGGTAGCCAACTTTTTCGAAAGCTCGTTTCACCAGCAAATTATGCCGGTGGTTATTGAAAATGATCCTAACGTTCAAATTGGCATAGCGATAAAATTAACCCCAGCCGAATTTCAAAAAGGTGACATTGTGCAATTGGTAAATGGCATAGCAAAAAAATGGAAGAAAATTTACCCGGAAGAGCCTTTTGATTATGCTTTCCTCGGCGATTCCATTTCCCGTTTGTACGAGAGCGATTTGCAAACGCAATGGCTTATGAGAACCGCTACTTTGATCACCATCTTTATTTCATGCATGGGTTTGTTTGGGTTGGCGATGTTTACTACCGAAAGAAGAACCAAAGAGATCAGCATCCGGAAAGTGCTTGGCGCAAGCGTTGGCGATATATTAACCCTGCTGAATAATGAGGTAGTGATACTGATTAGCACTTCCTTGCTGATATCTTCGCCTATAGCCTGGTTCTTTATGCACAAGTGGCTACAGAATTTTGTCTACCATACCAGCCTGAATTTATGGGTATTTATAGCGGCAGGCGCAGGAGCCATGTTAATAGCATTGGCAACTGTTAGTTTCCGTACAATCAGGTCGGCCACGGCAAATCCTGTAAAGGGGTTAAGAAATGAATAAAGCATTGTAGGAGGGGGTGGAATTTAAAACAGTTGGGCCTATGAATTATAGATGGCCCGACCAAAACTCAAACCGAAATTGGTCTTATATGCAATTCAAAACCGAACAGCCTAATGTTCGGTTTTGTTACAATACTCGTGGCAATTGTTCTGTAATTTACTACGAATCAATAGGTTGTACTTTTGGAATAGCGATTGATGCAGTTTATTTACTTGAATGCATATACTCTCCATATTACCCCTTATGACCTGGTTTTACAGGGAGCAATATTTGTGGGGCTTACTTTTTCACTGCAGTTATGGTTCGCTAAAAGGACAAACCGTGATGCAAACCGCTTTTTGGCGGTTGCCTTGCTCATCGTCGTGCTGTGGCAAATTTGGGTGTTAGGTATTGATATCCGCCTGGATGCCTATTTTGCGCGTTGGAGCTGGGTGCCACTTCAATTTTTGTTGGGGCTTGGGCCGTTTATCTTTTTTTATGTCCGTAAAATTACCCAACCCAAGCGTAGCTTCGTTTGGCGCGATTTGCTGCATTTTAGCCCTTTTTTACTGGAGCAGGGTTTCCTGCTATTGCAGATGAGGGAAAGCATCAGCACCGGTGCAGCAACTTATAATACATCCGTATTTCAAAAATTTAACCCGGTATTGCAGTTGCTGACTTTAATTTCGGTCGTAGCCTATTTATACTGGTCCTTTAAACTGATAGAACGCTATTATCAGGGGCTAAAATTTAACAATGCGGGCGATAGATACCGGTACGAATTACGGTGGCTGCATCGCTTACTTGCGGGTTTTCGCCTGTTATTGCTATTATGGATACCTTATGCTGCTGTCGGCTATTTTTATTCCCCCCGTCAATCGGGCGTACATACTTATTATCCTTTGTATTTCCTTTTGGCAATAATGGTTATCAGGATGGCGGCCGCAGCTTTTTTGAAACCCGAAATTGCGCCCCCCGTTCAGGCGCCTTCTGCTGCAAAACTACTGCCGCCGGCGGAACTGAAGCAAAAAGGTACCTGGCTGAAGAAAGCCATGGCAGCCGGCCTGTTTTACCAGGATCCGGAATTAAGCTTAAGCTCATTGGCCGAAAAGCTTGAGCTAACTCCCCATGAGTTATCCCGCATCATCAATACAGCGCTTAAAAAAAGCTTTAACGATTTTATTAATGAATATCGGGTTGCGGACGTGGTCAAGAAAATACAGGACCCCGCTTACGACCATATTACCCTACTGGGGGTAGCATTGGATTCGGGTTTTAACTCTCAAAGTGCGTTTACACGCATTTTCAAGAACATGACCGGAAAAAGCCCGATGGAATATAAAAATGACCTCAAAAAAGATTGCCCATCTTATAAATCAGGCAGCGAAGTCCGGTTTGCGACAGTAATTTCGTATCATAAATCCACCCCGAAGTGGGCTGATGAGAAATTAAACCGCAATTATATGTTTAGAAATTATTTAAAAATAGCCCTTCGCACGCTGGCCAAACAAAAGGCACTATCTTTCATCAACATATTTGGATTATCTGTTGGAATTGCCTGTTTCAGTTTGTTGATGTTATATGCCATCAATGAATTTAGTTTTGATGGTTTTCATAAAAATGCTAATAATACCTACCTTGTTTTGGAGGGAAATGGAAAACCAAATCCAAAAGCAATTGGAGGATTCATTTACACGCCGATGCCTTTGGGGCCGGCCATGAAGCAGGAGTTACCGGGAGTGGAAAATTATGTTCGTTATATTCAGCCGTACGAAACATTTATAAAAATTAATAATGAGCGGGGCAGGGAAAATATCGCCTATGCCGACCCCTCATTTTTCAATGTTTTCTCGTTCAAATTTAAATACGGGAATGCGAAAGCGGCTATCAATGATTTGCATAGCATAGTGTTAACCGAAGAAACCGCTCAACGGTTGTTTGGTAGAACAAATGCCATCGGCGAATCATTCCAGGTAAAGATCGAAAATGCGTTTGAAACCTTTATCGTTACGGCAATAGCGGAAAATCCGCCATCCAATTCTTCATTCCAATTCAGCATGCTTGCCAGTTTTGATTGTTTTGCAAACACCATGGAAGGTAAGATGGATGCAGGCACCTGGGGTATGAATTCATTTATGACCCTGGTTCAGCTAAAGCCCGGAAGCAAACTGGCGAATGACAATAAATCGCTGGCCAATTTCTGGCACAGGCATCTTTCAAAGGGAGGTTCAGGCGGGTACGACCTGGTGCCAATCCGGGACATGCACACGAGTCCTGCACTGGTGGGTGTTAAGGTTTCACCCGTCGATCCAAAATCGATTTGGATATTACTTAGTATCGCTGCAGGGGTTTTATTAATTGCCTGTATCAACTTCACCACGCTTTCCATAGGCCGTTCGGCAAGCCGCGCAAAAGAGGTAGGCATCAGGAAGGTTATTGGCGGGACCAGAAAGGCCTTGGTAGTTCAGTTTTTAACAGAATCATTAATGCTTGCTTTTTTTTCGACACTGATAGGGCTTGTACTTTTATACCTGCTTTTACCCTCATTTGACCAATTGGCCGGAAGGGAGCTGAACTTCTCTTTTCAGCAATTCCCACAGTTAACCGGTCTCATTGCGGGCTTAGTGCTGATTGTAGGCCTGCTTTCCGGATATTACCCGGCTTTGGTATTGTCGGGCTTTAATACGGTAGACGTGTTGAAGGCTAAAATCAAGTTAGGAGGTGCTAATTTTTTTACAAAAACATTGGTCACTTTTCAGTTTGTTCTTTCGGCGGCGCTTATTATTTCTGCGATTGTCATCATGCAGCAATTACATTACATGGAGTCAAAAAATCCTGGTTTTGATAAAGAGAATGTGCTCGACGTGGAGACATTAGGCGTATCGGATACTAAACACCTGTATCAGCTTTTCAAACAGGAGCTTTCCAGGCATCCCGGGATCTTAGGTTTGGCGAGTGCAGACAACGGCATCGGTGAGCATGAAGGGATGAGCTTCACGGGCTTTAGTTACCAGGGAAAGTCTGTATTTACAAAACAATTTTGCATTGATCCAGACTACATACCCACGTTAGGCATGCGTTTGCTGGCCGGCCGAAATTTCGACCGGGCAATTGCTTCGGATACAGTGAACGCGGTTATTATTAATGAAGCGATGATGAACGAGTTGGGATGGAAGCCCGAAAACTGTACTGGCCGGCAATTGGAAGGCTATGGTAACTTCGGCGTTAAAAACCCGATGGTCATCGGTGTTGTTCGCGATTTTAACTATGCTGCCCTTACGGATCGAGTACAGCCTGCGTTGTTTCATCAGTTTGCTATTGCCAGGCTTAGTCCTTATCATTTTTTTGTGCGCCTGCAGCCAGGCAGTCCTTTGAAGGCTTTGGCTGCGATACAGTCCGAATGGAAAAAAATTGCTCCCGATTACCCCTTAAAATATAATTTTCTCGACGACGACCTTAACCGTTTCTATAAAGCGGAAACAAGGCTGAGCAATATCATCGGCTGGGCCGGCGGCATTGCCATTTTTTTGGGATGCCTTGGCCTGCTGGGGCTTTCGGCACTTGCGGTTGTTAACCGCACCAAAGAGATTGGCATCCGTAAAGTGCTGGGCGCATCGGTTTCAACCGTCATCAGCCTGATTTCAAAAGATTTTTTAAAGCTCGTTATACTGGCTTTCATCATAGCAACACCAATAACCTGGTGGTTAATGTATAAATGGTTACAGGGATACGCATACAGGATAGATATTGAATGGTGGGTTTTTGGCATATCCTGCGCAGCAGTCGTATTCGTAGCATTGCTTACTGTATGTTTCCAGTCGGTTAAGGCAGCAATGACCAACCCGGTAAAGAGTTTGAAAAGCGAGTAAAAATCAAGTATTACAGCAATAACAAAACTTAGATGCGTTATCAAACCATCGGTATTATGCCGGTTGCAATTCAAAACCGTACAGCCCGATGTGTGTTTTCGTTACAAAAATCCATGTAAATAAAACGATATGCATTATATATCAATACATTAGCAATCTGGAACGTGGATTGAAGTAATAAATAGAATTGAATGCACATATCCTACATATCAGCCTCTATGACCTCGCTTTCCTCGGAACGATATTTATCGGGCTCACTTTAGCCCTGCAATTATGGGGCACTAAAAGGACCAATATTGCAGCAAACCGGTTTTTAGCCCTGGCTATGGCAACCATCGTTTTACAGATGGTTTGGATAGTGGGTATTGACATCCGCCTGGCGACTTACTTTCCCCGCTGGAGCTGGCTGCCACTGCTTTTTTCGCTGGCATTGGGTCCGCTCATCTATTTTTATGTGCTCAGGATAATCCGGCCAGCGTATAAATTCCGGTTTAAAGATTTGCTGCACTTAAGCCCTCTGTTGCTGCAACAGGGCGTTTTTGTTTTGGAAATTAAGGAGAGTATAAAAACGGGGGCGGCTATTGATGATACACTGATCTTTCGGCAACTGAACCCTGTAGTGAATTTGTTAGCGTTTATCTCAGTCATCGCCTACTTGTATTGGTCTTTCAGGCTTATAGAACGCTTTTATCAGCTCCTGCAATTTAATAAGGTAAGCGACCGCTACCGGTACGAATTGCGGTGGCTGCATCGCCTACTAACGGGTTTCGGGGCGTTATGGCTATTGTGGATTCCGTATGCCGCCGTGGATTATTTTTATTACCATGGGCAGATGGATATCCGGACTTGTTATCCTTTGTATCTCCTTTTGGCAATAATCTTTATTCGGATTGCAATCGTGTCCTTTTTTAGGCCGGATGTTGTGGTGCCGGTGCGTCCGCCCTTTGTTTCCAGGCCGTTGCCACCTGCCGAGCTGAAGCAAAAAGGTACCTGGCTAAAGAAAGTGGTTAAAGAAAATTGCTATTACCAGGACCCTGAACTAAGTTTAGTGTTGCTGGCCGAAAAGCTTGAGCTTACTACCCATGAGTTATCCCGCATCATCAACACGGTGCTCAAAAAAAGCTTTAATGATTTTATTAATGAATACCGTATTGCCGAAGTGATCCAAAAAATGCAGAATCCGGTTTATGACCGGCTAACCCTGCTGGGCATTGCTTTTGATTCAGGATTCAATTCAAAAACAACTTTTAGCCGGGCCTTTCGGCGGGTTACCGGGAAAACCCCGGGAGAATACAGTAACGATCTGAAAAAAGAGGGTCCATCTTATAACTCGAACCCTCATTCCCGCTCTGTAGCGATAATTTCGTGTCATGAAACCACTCCGGGGTGGTCTAATGACAAATTAAATCGAAATTTTATGTTTAGAAATTATTTAAAGATCGCTGTACGGCAACTCCGCAAACAAAAGATGTATGCAGCCATCAAGATCGGGGGCTTTGCTTTCAGCATCGCAGCCTGCTTGTTAATTGCGTTATATATCCGTAACGAGCTGAGTTACGATAAGTCGTGGCCCGACGCCAATCGTATCTACCGCGTGTTAGGCAAGTACGATGGGATCATTAACAACTCCTTTTGGCCGGCGCCGCTGACGAAAACGCTTAAAGCTGATTTCCCGCAGATAGAACTTACAGCGCGCCTTATGCCCAACTCCCTGATGGGCGCCGGTAACGCGGAGGTTCGCCGGGCTGACAAGGTGGAAAATAGTTACGAAGAAGGTATTACGTACGCTGACCAAAGCATGCTGGATATATTAAAATTACCCATGGTTTATGGCGTTCGTGCAAATGCGCTGGCTAATCCGAATTCGATGGTGATCTCCCAAAGAAAAGCTGAACAATATTTCCCGGGGCAAAACCCGGTGGGTAAGGTGATGTACCTCAACAACGACAAAACCACGCCTTATACCATCGGCGGCGTTATGGCGAATTTTCCGGCTGCGTCACATCTGAAATACGATTTTTTACTGACGATGACCGGCAAGGAGTTCGGAAAAGGTGAACAAAACAATTGGAATAATTATAATTACCCCGCTTATGTATTACTAAAACCCGGAACCGACGCAGAGGATTTTGAACAGAAAATTACCACGGACATTGTGCAGAACTATTTTCTGCCGGGCATGATAAAAGACGGGGTAAAAAACGCCGAACAACAAGCCGCCAGGTTTAAGTTTGTGCTGCAACCCATCACCGATATCAATTTATATTCTTATGATCTCGACGATGGATTATCCCGCGGCGATATCCGGTTTATCTGGCTTTTCGGCGGCGTAGCGGCTTTTATCCTCATTATTGCCTGCATCAATTTTGTCAACCTGGCCACTGCTAAATCGGCCAACCGGGCTAAGGAAGTTGGTTTGCGTAAAGTGGTCGGCTCCCATCGCGGCGGGCTGATCCGGCAGTTTTTAACCGAATCTCTATTATACAGCGGCCTGTCCTTCGTCATCGGTTTAGTGGTGGCCTGGCTGTTGCTGCCTTATTTCAATACGATAGCTTCCAAATCGTTAACCATGCCCTGGGGCGAGTGGTGGCTGCTGCCGGTGATCTTGTTTTCGGCTTTTGTTATCGGTATCATCGCAGGTTTGTACCCGGCTTTTTACCTGTCGGCATTTAAACCGGCGCAGGTATTAAAAGGTACGCTGGCTACCGGCAGCAAAGGCTCGGTGCTGCGTAACAGCCTGGTGGTGTTCCAGTTCACGGCGTCTATCATCCTCATCATCGGCACCATGGTTATTTACAGCCAGATGCATTATATCCTTAATCAAAAGGTTGGTTTTGATAAGGACCAGGTAGTAATAGTACAAGGCGCGAATACGCTGGGCGACAACAATGTAAAAGCCTTTAAAAATGAGCTGCAAAAACTGGGATCGATAAAAAGTGCCTCTATAAGCGATTACCTGCCCATTGATGCCGGCACCAAGCGCTGCGGCAATACGTTTTTTATTGACGGCCGGAAAAAGCTGGACGCGGGCGTTTACGGCCAATTTTGGGTTGTTGATGACACCTACATGAAAACCCTGGGCATGAAACTGGTTGAAGGCCGTAACTTTTCGTATGATATGTCGGCCGATACCGCCGGCAAAACCCTTATCATCAACCAAACACTGGCCAAAATGCTCCGCTTGAAACATCCCATCGGCGCCCGTATCACCAACGGCAATACATTTACCGTGATCGGTGTAGTGCAGGATTTTAATTTCGATTCCATGCACAACCAGATCGGCCCGCTGGCGCTGCACTTCGGTATGAGTACATCGCTGGTTAGCGTAAAAGTTAGCGGCACGGATATAAAAAGCACCCTGCAATCCATCACCGCTACGTGGAAACAGTTTGCGCCGGATCAGCCTGTCCGCTACACCTTTCTCGACGAAAGTTTTGCCAATATGTACGCCGATGTGCAGCGGATGGGGCATATTTTTACCACATTTGCCATCCTCGCTATCATCATCGCCTGCCTGGGCCTGTTTGCCCTGTCGGCTTTTATGGCCGAGCAGCGTAGCAAAGAGATCGGCATCCGCAAAGTATTGGGCGCTAGCGTAAGCGGCATTACCACATTATTGTCGCTCGATTTTGTAAAGCTGGTGGCGCTGGCTATCCTCCTCGCTTCGCCTATTGCCTGGTGGGGCACAAATAAATGGCTACAAGGGTTTGCCTACAGCGCACCCGTAAATTGGTGGATTTTTGCCGCGGCGGGCTTCATGGCTATATTAATTGCGCTGATCACTGTAAGTTTCCAGGCCATAAAAGCGGCCCTGGCTAACCCGGTGAAAAGCCTAAGGTCAGAATGAGCCGCATCCACCTTGCGCTCAGGTCTGATTGATTTATAACCAAAAAAAACAAGAAAATGAATATTGCATTATTTGCAGCGATTCTCATCATATTGGTATTCAGCATCCGCCTGTGGCTAAAAAAGGCTGCCGGCGATACCAATCGCCTGTTAAGTATTATGCTGATTATAATGGCCTTGTGGTTAACCAAAACCCTTTGCATCGATATCCGGTTGGAAAACTACTTTTCGCGATGGGAGTGGGTACCGTTGCAGTTTCTGCTGGCAATCGGGCCGCTGTTATTCTTTTACGTACGCAGCTTCGCCCGGCCCGAGCAAAGGTTTACCCGTAAGGATTTGCTTCATTTCAGTCCGCTTTTATTACAACTGGGGGTGCATGTGATGGCTATCACCCAAAGCACAAATACCGGTGCTGCTATTTACCAAATGCCGGCCTATAAACAATGGGAGCCGGTGCTGCAATTGCTGGCCTTTATTTCCGTCGCAATTTATTTATACAGGTGCGCGCAATTGTTTAAATACCCGGCCGGCGAAAGTTTAAATAAAATACCCGGAAAGAACCTTTTGCCAGTGAGCCCAACATCAAAGGACAGGCTGATACAAAAAGGCTACTGGCTACAGCGCCAAATGAAGGTGAACCGGTTCTATTTGGATGCGGAGCTTAGCCTTAATTCGCTGGCTAAGGAGTTGGGGATCTCTGTCCACGAATTGTCGAGAATAATTAATACCGGCCTGCGAAAAAACTTTAACGACTTTGTTAACGAGTTCCGGATACAGGCCGTTGCCCGGAAAATGAAAGACCCCAACTATGATCGGATCACGCTTTTGGGTATCGCCTATGATTGCGGGTTCAACTCAAAAACTACTTTTAACCGTGCCTTCAAACAAATTGTAGGGAGAAGCCCTGCAGAATATAAAGAGGATCTAAAAAAAGAGCGACCAAATCATGATTTGAACCTTCTTTTAGCGCCTTCAGCGATAATTTCGGGTCACAATACCATTCCTGTATGGTCTTATGAGAAACTAACTCGAAATTTTATGTTTAGAAATTATTTAAAAATCGCCTGGCGCAATACGCTGCACAACAAAATTTACAGCATGCTGAACATCGTTGGCCTGGCAGCCGGCATGGCCGTGGCACTACTGATCGGTTTGTGGGTGGTTAACCAATATTCTTATGACCGCTTTCTGCCAGGCTATAAACAATTATACCAGGTTGAAATGAACCTGACCAGCCAGCACAACGGCACAAGTACACAAACATCCATCGCGCTGCCGCTGACTGATGTTTTAAAGAAAGAGATCCCCGGCATACAATACGTTGCTGAAGCCGACAATGTAGGCCGGATGAACCACGGCTTGTTGGTTGGCGATAAAAAGCTATACCTGGGTGGGGGAGCAGTGGGTGTGGATTTCTTTAAGATATTTCAATACCCGTTTGTTAAAGGCAATCCCAATTTAGCCTTAAAGGATACTTATTCGATAGTCATAACAGAATCGACAGCCAAAGCATTGTTCGGCGATGCCGATCCGATGGGAAAATCCATTCGCTTTGATAATTCGCAGAACATGATAGTGACAGGCGTTATCAAAGATATTCCGACAAATGCTACCATGCAATTCAATTACCTTGTACCTTTTGCTTACAGCGAAGCCACCCAGGGCTGGATAAAAGATGGACGTACCAAATGGACCTACAACTCATTCTCTGCCTATGTGGCGCTGGAGCCGGGCGTAACCTACGCCCAGATAGCGCCGAAAATAAAGGGCCTCGTTTATAAACGGAGCATGGAGATGCGTTCGCTGAAGCCGGAGGTGATTCTGCATCCTTTAAAAGACTGGCATTTGATCACTGATTTTAAAAACGGCAAACCGGTGGGTGGCTTCGTTGAATATGTCCGTTTGTTCAGCATTATCGGTATCCTGGTGCTAGTTATAGCCTGCATCAATTTCATGAACCTTTCTACAGCGAGGTCCGAGAAGCGGGCAAGGGAAGTTGGGGTGCGTAAGGCCATCGGGTCGGCCCGGATAGATTTGGTATACCAGTTTTTACTGGAGTCTGTGTTGATCACCTTTATATCGTTCCTGCTGGGTTTGCTGCTGGTTCAGCTGGCTTTGCCGGCATTCAATACGCTGACGGGTGGCGATGTCCATATTCCTTATGGCAATATCGGGTTCTGGGGCATCATGATTGTGTTTGTGTTTTTCACGGGTTTGGTTGCCGGGAGCCGGCCTGCGTTTTACTTGTCGTCGTTCAATCCGGTTAAGGTATTGAAGGGCGCTATCCAAATGGGCCGCTGGGCATCTCTGCCAAGGAAGGTGCTGGTGGTGGTGCAGTTTACCTGCTCCATTGCATTGATCATCAGTACGGTGATAGTTTACCAGCAAATACAATATGTGAAAAACCGGCCGACGGGTTATAGTGCCGACAGGCTAATGATGACCGACTTGAACAGCGATCTTTCGCAGCATTTTGAGGCGCTTAAAAACGACCTGCTATCATCGGGAATGGTGGAAGGCGTAGCAACATCAACTTCGCCGGCTACACAGGTTTATAGTCATTTCAGCCTTGAGAAATGGCCAGGAAAAATTGCAGGAGAGGAAACGGTAAACATTGGTGCCATTTGGATATCTGACGATTATTTTAAGACTTTGGGGATGACCTTTGCCGAGGGGCACAACTTTACCGGCGACTGGAAAAGCGATACGCTGAATGTGATAGTTAATGAAGCGATGGTTAGGCGTATTGGTTTGAAAAATCCTGTTAATCAACTGATCACTATCAATTTCAACGCAAAACCGGTAAGGATCATCGGCGTGGTGAAAGATGCACTGATGGACTCGCCTTATAGCCCGGTGGAGCCTGCCGTTTTCGGCCACAACCCCTACGGATTTGTGGTGACGTACCGGCTGGCGAAAAACGCCGGTACACATACGGCGATAGACAAGATCAGTAAGATATTTAACAAATATAATCCGGCTTACCCCTACCAATACAAGTTTGTGAACGACGAGTATGAGCACAAATTTAACCTGGAGGTGCTGGTGGGCCAACTGGCAGGTGTGTTTGCCGGGCTGGCTATATTTATATCCTGCCTGGGACTGTTCGGGCTGGCCGCGTATGTTGCCGAACAGCGCACCAAAGAGATTGGTATCCGCAAAGTGCTGGGTGCATCCATAGCGCAGGTTTGGCTGCTGTTATCCCGCGATTTTATCGTGTTGGTTGTTATCAGTTGCGTCATTGCATCGCCGCTGGCGTTTTACTACCTGCACAATTGGCTCCAAAAATACACCTACCGCATCGATATCGGTGTGGGGGTGTTCGTCGCATCGGGTATAGCGGCTATCGTCATTACTTTGGTCACCATTAGTTTCCAGGCGATAAAAGCGGCGCTGGCCAATCCCGTGAAAAGTTTGCGTTCCGAGTAGGCAGTTTGCAGTAGCAGTTGAGATATCAATTGTAAGAACTTGGGTCGATCAACGTGCGATCTGAGATTTAGTTGAAACATTTATGTAGTGCGTTCCGGGGTGAGATACGGGACGCATTTTTATATCCGCACTTTGGGGATGCTTTAACAGTTAGCAAGGGTACTCCATTCAAAAATCGAACGGTCGCTATTCGTTTTTATTAGATTTGTTTGGAGCGAATAAGTCACAGTACGCTATACTTTCAGTACATTAGTTATTTGGAATAGCGATCGACTTATTTAACTTGATTGAACACATATAACTTCCATATTAACTTATTCGATATCGCCATCCTGGGAGCGATATTTATCGGGCTGATGTTTGCCCTGCTCCTGTGGTTCACCAAAAGAATAAACCAGGCGGCAAACCGCTTCCTCGCCCTGGCCCTGGCAACCATCGTTTTATGGATGGCCTGGGTATTGGGTATCGACATCCGGTTGGGGACGTATTTTCCGCATTGGAGCTGGCTGCCGCTGCAATTTTCGCTGGCACTTGGCCCTTTCATCTATTTTTATGTGCTTAAGTTGACCTGTCAGGAATATAAATTCCGATGGAAAGATCTGTTGCATTTCATGCCCTTGCTGCTGCAGCAGGGCGTGCTGGTAGTGGCGATTAGGGAAAGCATAACGACGGGCGTGGCTACTTATAATACGATAATCTTTCAGCAAATGAGCCCGATATTATACCTGCTGGCGTTTATTTCGGTCATTGCCTACCTGTACTGGTCTTTCAGGCTAATAGAGCACTTTTACCAACGGCTGAAATTTAATAATGTGAGTGACCGGTACCGGTACGAACTGCAGTGGCTGCGCCGCTTATTGATAGGTTTCGGCCTGGTGTGGCTTTTGTGGATACCGTTTACAGCTGTGGATTATTATTATGATTACCGCCAGCTTAGCATACATGCTTATTATACTTTGTACTTGTTCCTGGTGATAATAATGATCCGCATTGCAGCCAAAGCCTTATTCCGGCCGGAGCTTGCAGTGCCCGCCACCGCCGTTCCCATCTTAAAGTTACCCAGCCCGGCGGCGCTAAAACAAAAAGGCGCCTGGCTTAAAAAGGCAATGGAAACCAATAGGTTTTACCAGGATGCTGAACTCACTTTAAGCTCGCTGGCCGAAAAACTGGAGATGCAGCCCAAGGAGTTATCCCGTATAGTTAATACCGGCCTTAAAAAAAACTTCAATGATTTTATTAATGAATATCGCGTAAGAGATGCCATCCTGAAGATGCAGGACCCGGCTTTTGACCATATCACTTTGCTGGGAATCGCTTTCGACGCCGGGTTCAATTCCAAATCTACCTTTAATCGAATCTTTAAACAAATGACAGGGAAAAGCCCTGTGGAATATAAAGCCGAACTAAAAAAAGAGCGCCCAAATCACGATTTGAGACGCAGCCCCCAACTTGCGCCGGTAATTTTATCACATCAAACTACCCTAAAGTGGTATGATGAGAAATTTAACCGCATTTATATGTTCAAAAATTATTTAAAAAGTGCCTGGCGCCACATTACGCGCCATAAAACCTATTCGGCTATTAACGTGATGGGGCTTGCGCTGGGTATATGCGGGTGCCTTGTTATTTACCTGATAGCCAGTTTCGAGTTTAGCTTTGATACCTTTCATCCGGATGAAGACCGCATTTATTGCGTGGATATAAGCTCGCCCAACCCCCGGACCGGCGGGCGTGACCATATGAACGCGGTGCCGCCCCCCATGCCACAGGCAATGCGGAATGACCTGTTGGGCCTGGAGAAACAGGCAGCGTTTCAGCCATTTAAACCAAAAGTGAAAATAAAAGAGGGCGACAAAGTGACCGGACGCTTCGATCAAACAGATGCGATAATTGCCCAGCCCGACTATTTTGACATCTTGCCCTATACCTGGCTAAGCGGCAGCAAAAAAACCGCGTTAACCGAACCCATGACCGTAGTGCTGACGCTGAGCCGCGCCAAAACCTATTTCGGAGATTTGCCACCTGACCGAATGATTGGCAAAACCATCATTTACAACGATTCGCTTATGGTGCGGGTAACCGGCATCCTGCAAGGCTGGAATAAAAATACGGATTTCAATTTTTCGGATTTTATTTCCTACAGCACCATTAAGAGCAGCTTTTTAAAATACGAGTTTGCCCAGGATAAATGGGATATAATAACCGGTGAGCAGGAGTTGGTAAAGCTGCCCGTGGGCGTCAAACCGAGGCAAATAGATACACAATTCCCGGCATTTGTTAAAAAATATTTCGCCGGCACAAATCCCGGGTCGCAAGTCCAGCTACAACCATTTACCGGCATCCATTTTCATCAGGAATATGGCGGCCAGGGCAATAAAGCCGATTTGAGGGTGCTGTATATCCTTTCGGCAGTGGCTGTATTCATATTATTAATCGCGGCTATTAATTTTATCAATTTATCAACCGCGCAATCCATACAACGCACCAAAGATATAGGCATCCTCAAGGTGCTGGGCAGCGGGCGGGGGGGTATCCTTTTTCAATTTTTAACCGAAACGTTTATCCTGGCTTTGCTGGCTGTGGCTATAGCCGTTATTGCCGTGCAGCCTTTGCTGGGTTTGTTTGCCGCCTATATTCCGCATGGCGTAAAATTCCATTTTACAGATTTAACCACATGGCTGTTTTTAGCGGGCATTGTCATTTTCACCACCTTGCTTGCAGGGTTTTACCCGGCAAGGTTATTATCGGCGTTTAAGCCGGTGGCCAGTTTGAAAGGCGAATCAAGCAACCACGCGGGCAACAAAGGCTACCTGCGCAAAAGCCTCATCGTTTTTCAGTTTACCATATCGCTTCTTTTTATCATCGGCACTATTGCTATCAGCAACCAGATCAGCTATATGCAAAATAAAGACCTGGGTATAAAAACAAGCAATATTATTACGTTGCGATGGGTATTCGGAAGCCAGCCGGGTAAAATGAAGATGCTTGCCGAACAGCTAAATCGATTGCCGGGTGTTGAACAGGCAATAACTGAGGGTCCGCCGCCGGTTAGCGGCGGCCACATGGGAGCCCCTATACGAACACATGGACCCCTTGAATGGTCCATGGACAGTTTCACTTACCCGGGCGATGAACATTTTGTGCCATTTTACCACATGAAAATAGTTGCCGGCCGCAATTTGCTGCATAGTGATAGCGCAAGGGAATACCTGGTAAATGAAACCGCGGCAAAGGCGCTCGGTTTCCGCGATGCACAGGACGCTGTCGGCAAGCTTTTGCTCTGGGGGCCCCGTAACAAAGGATATCCCATAGTCGGCGTTGTCGCCGATTTTTACCAGAGTTCGTTCTTCAATAAAATTCATCCCTGCGTGATCCTAAATTATCCGGAAAGACAAATGAGCATAGCTTTAAAGCTGACACCCGCTGAATTCCAAAAGGGCGATATGCCGCTGCTGGTTAATCGTATCGCAAAGGAATGGAAGAAAGTTTACCCCGAGGAGCCCTTTGACTATTCCTACCTGGGCGATTCAATTGAGAAAATGTACGAGAGTGAACAGCAAACACAATGGCTGATGCGGACAGCCACATTTATTACAATCTTTATTTCGTGCATGGGCTTGTTCGGCCTGGCGATGTTCACAACCGAAAGACGGACCAAAGAAATCAGTATCCGGAAAGTGATGGGCGCCAGTGTGGCCGATATATTAAACATGCTGAATAAGGAGGTGGTGATACTGATAGCGATTTCGTTGCTGATAGCATCGCCCATTGCCTGGTATTTTATTTACAAATGGCTGCAAAATTTTGCCTATCATACCAATTTGAGCTTTTGGGTATTTATAATGGCAGGTGCGGGGGCATTGTTGATTGCACTGGCTACTATTAGTTTCAGGACGGTTAGGTCGGCGATGGCGAATCCGGTGAAGGGGTTGAGGAATGAATAAATCATATAGGAAGGGTTCGAATTATTCCCGTCCGTTCATCGCTGGTTTAAGCACTTGAACCGATGGCTGGGGAGATAAAAGGACCAACCGCCAGGATTGGTCCCTTCGGTGAAAAACATTTTAATTGTTTTTCAAACCGTAATAACCCGCCGGTTCAAGTGTCCCACTTGAATCCAAGCCTCGGTGAGCGTCCCGCTGATGTTACCGAAATGATCGTTGATGGAGTTGCGACATTGAAGGTTTTTTTAAGAGTTATTGTAACCGGGACGCTTACATTTGCCTGGTTCAATCGGAGGTAAACTCGAACCACGATTATACCCAAGTGTAAACACCTGCCAGTATGAGATCGCAAAAAGTGTGCAAAAAATTCCCCTATTTTGCTTTAATTAATTGATAATCAATATTTTATAACGGGGTGTTTAAAAGTAAAATATAGACCACTTGATTATCAGCGTGTTATCGGTTATTACTCATTGGTTAAAAATTAAATCATTGATAGTTAGTTAGTTCCATAGTGTCCCATGCGTTCCAAAAATGTAAAAGTGGAACGCTTTGCGACATGATAGCCCGTTGGCAACGGCTGTGCTTGCCAAATTTAGTGATTCGCGGTCTTTTGCAAAACGGTAAAGATCCCCATTCAAAACCGAACGCGCCAATGTCCGCTTTCGTTACAAAAATCTAAATAAATAAAACGTTATTTCCTATATATCAATATGTTAGTAAGTTGGAACATGAATTGAAGTGATAATGCGAATTGAACGCATATACTTCCCATATCACCCTCTATGACCTGGCCTTGTTGGGAACGATATTTATCGGCCTCACTTTTGCCCTGCAGTTGTGGTTCACCCCAAAAATCAACCTTACTGCAAACCGTATGTTGGCTCTGGCCCTGGTTACGATTGTTTTGTGGATAATCCGGATACTGGGCATCGAAATCTGCCCGTCAGCTTACTTTGTTAATTGGAGCCGGCTGCCACTTCAGTTTTCGCTGGCGTTTGGCCCGCTCATCTATTGTTACGTACTAAAAATTACCCTGCCTCAACATAAATTCCGGTGGAGGAATATGTTGCATTTCGGCCCTTTGCTGCTGGAACAGTGTGTTTTTGTATTGGAAATTAAAGAAAGTATAAAGACAGGTGCTGCTACTTACGATACCCGGACATTTCAGCAACTGAGTCCGGTAGTGAATGTATTAACGTTTGTTTCGGTCATTATTTACCTGTACCTATCATACAGGCTGATACAAAAATTCTATCAGCAAATAAAATTTAATGGGAATGACCGTTACCGTAACCAATTGCGGTGGCTGCACCGGTTGCTTACTGCTTTCGGCTTCGTGTGGTTATTGTGGATACCCTACACTGCCATCGATTATTTTTTCAACCATTTCCACCTGAGCA
>JABDBM010000043.1:63-33206 GCA_013288685.1 Bacteroidota bacterium
TTCATATTCACTTTAATTATTCATATCAATCAAACTAAATTAAACTAAACAAACAATGAAAGTAACACTTACCACGAACAAATGGCTCAGTTCAGTCCGACAACTGACGCGTGAAAAATGGCAATTGGGTGCAACTATCCTTGCCGGAAAGATGATAGGCTTGGGGCTTATCGTTTTAGCTATTATGATGGTGCCCGGAATATTTGGCACATCGGCTCATGCAGCTGTTACTGCCAAGGCAGACACATCCGCCCTTGAGCATTCCATACTTACGCAAACCACCAGCGCGATGAATTCGATCAATACCGTTTGGACGTTGGTTGCTGCATTTTTGGTATTTGCTATGCAATCGGGCTTTACCATGCTCGAAATTGGCTTTGCCCGCAAACGCGAAACAGTAAACATCCTGATGGAATGTATTTTTGATACTTGCCTTTGCGGTATCCTGTTTTACGCAATCGGTTATGCTTTCATGTTTAGCTACGGCAACGGCTTTATAGGCCTGCACTGGTTTTTCTTACAGGGCACTACTATTGGCAACCCCACTGATACTTATTTGGCTACAGGCGTTCCAATTATTGCACACTGGATATTCCAGTACGCTTTTGCTGATACTTGCTCAACTGTAGTTTCTGGTGCGATGATCGGCCGTACAGGTTTCCGTGGCGATATTCTTTACAGTATCGGTATTACCGGTTTTATCTATCCAATCATAGGTCACTGGGCTTGGGGTCCTGACGGATGGTTAGCCACAATGGGTACTGCCGGACACTTCTATACAGGTTTGGGCCAGGGCTTCCGCGATTTTGCAGGCTCAACAGTTGTACACACTATTGGTGGTATGGCATCGTTAGCAGGTGCAATGGTTTTAGGCCCGCGTATCGGCCGTGTATTTGCACGTGATGGCGGCGGTATGCCTGCCGGCCACAACTTGCCAATGGCAGCTGTGGGTGGTTTCATCTTATGGTTCGGCTGGTATGGTTTTAACCCAGGCAGTACGCTTTCGGCAATGGATGCTATCGGTATCGGCCGTGTAGCAACTAATACTACGTTGGCAGCTTGCGCCGGTGGTTTTACCGCAATGGCAGCAGCTTTATGGTGGGGATCAACTAAAGGAAAATTCGATTTAGGTTTCACTGTGAATGGTTTCCTTGCTGGTTTGGTTGCTATTACCTGCCCTTGTTACTGGGTTAGCCCGCTTGGCGCTACATTATTAGGTGGTGTTGCCGGTTTCGTAGTATTCGGTGGAGTTAAATTATTAGAATACCTGCGTATTGATGATCCAATTGGTGCGGTTCCGGTACACGGATTTTGCGGAATATGGGGAACTCTTTCATTAGGTTTATTTGCATCTGGTCAATTTGGTATCACTGGTCCTTACGGTCCGGATAATACTAAGCCTAACCTGGTAACCGGTTTATTTTATGGTGGCGATGCCAGCGTATTAAAAGCACAGGCTATTGGTACATTTACCATTGCAATTGCGGTATTTGTTGTTAGCTACATCATGATGAAATTGATAATGATGTTACCACATCCATGGAAACTGCGTGTTGAAGCACATGGCGAAACTGGTCCAGGTGGTTTGGATATGTTTGACCACGGCGCTTCGGCTTACGATTTAGAAGATGGCGACGTTAGCCTAACCGGACTTTTTGAAGAAAAAGTTCCTGCTTAATCGTTCTATAATATAATACCCTTGTGTGGTTGGTCAATTAATAAAATCACCACATCTGCCAACTGCACAAGGGTTATTTTACAAACAATAATTTATAAAATAACTGCTGAATTAAAACGACAATTAATTCAGATCAGGATTCCTTTTGCTCTATTTTTTATTCAAATTCAATCAAATCACAACAATCTATTAACCCCATTTTCAATCAATTCGTTATCATGAAAAAAAAACTTTTACTTTTAACCTTTATAGTGTCGGCATTTGGCTTATCCTTAAAAGCCCAGGACACTGTTAAAACTACCGGCGATGCGCCCCTGGTGCTGAACGGATCGGTAGACACCTATTTCAAGTCCGATTTCTCGGGCCATGGCAATATTCCGACAAGTTTTGCCAACGAAAACAGCTCTATCTCCATCGGCATGATCGATTTGGGTTTAAAGAAATCAGTAGGTAATGCATCGTTTGTTGGTGAGTTATCTTTCGGTCCGCGCAGTGATCAGTCTATCCCTACTGCCGGTTACCACATCCAAAACTTATATGTATCGTATAACCTTACATCTAAATTTAACTTAACAGCCGGTTACATGTCAACCTTTATTGGTTACGAAGTAATTAGCCCTGCTGCTAACTTTAACTATTCAACTTCGTACCTGTTCACCAATGGTCCGTTCCAAAATGCAGGCTTTAAAGCTACTTACACTTTTTCGGATAAGGTAAGCTTAATGGCCGGTATATTTAATGATGGCTGGAATGTTTACCAATCAGTAGGTGGCCGCGTAAATACATTCGGCGCGCAGTTAATGGTTGTTCCTGTTAAAAACTGGACAGTTTACTTAAACGTTGCTGCTGGTCCGCAATCAGGAACGGAGTTCGACGTAACTACTAACTATCAAATTACTTCAGCCTTTAAATTAGGCTTAAACTATGCTGATTTTTCAGCTCCATCCGGCACAACCGGCGGATTCTCGGGTGTGGCCATCTATCCTCAAATAGCTGTTTCAAAAGCGGTTACTTTAGGTTTAAGGGGTGAAATCTTCTCGACCAAAACCGGAACCTGGGCTACTACAGCAGGTCCGGCTCCTGGCGATAAAGTTTCTGGCATTACCTTTACTGCAAACGTAAAAGCTGGTCCATTTACATTCATTCCCGAAATCAGGTTTGATAACAACTCGGCTAAAACAATGTTTACAGATGGCGGCGGTGCAGCTACCAGCTCTGCAAGTCAATTCGTATTGGCAGCAGTTTATGCCTTCTAAAAAAACTTAATTACAATTTATTTAAAAGCCACGCTGATTTTATCAGTGTGGCTTTTATCTTTATGGCATGAAATCATTAATAACTGCTTTAGTTTTTATAACCCTTGTTAAAGTTGGCTTTGCACAACAAGAATTATTATCATTTGATGAGCACAATAAATACATTTATTACCAGGTAATGGATATGCCTGGTTTCCCGGCCGATACTTTACACAACCGTGGGATATGTTTTCTGAAAACCGTAGTACCTAAAGTGAAGCTTAAACAAACTGTTGCCGCCGGCGAAACCAGTATAAGCGGTGCCGGAAAGCTGATTACCTACACTGGCATTGGTATTATGCGGCATGAGTGCGGCGAAATTACCTACCTGTTTAATATCGAAATAAAGGACCAAAAGTACAGATACTGGTTAACCGGCTTTACCTTTACGCCTTACAAACGCGACCGGTACGATAACCAGGTGCCCGAGCCAGGGGTTGAAATTCCGTTAGAAGCAGCGTCGACCAAGCTGGATAAAAGGGATATTACCAGTTATTTGAACCAAACCGGCGCTTTTTGCAAAGAGTTTGGTGATAAATTGAAGCTATACATGGTGAACGCGCCGAAAAAAGACGAAAGTATTAAGAAAATAGTGACCGATAAGTGGTAGCGTAAATACACATTGTTGCATTTGTTTGTAATATTTTCAATAAAAGCCCCCTAAATTACTAAATACACATTGTTGCATTTGTATTATTGAAATAATGCTAAATGTTACAATGTTGCAATAAATGAACACTATTTAATATGTTGATTGCGTTAAATATGAAAATTTAATTTCAATCAACATGCTTATCTCAAAATTTGATTTGTACAAGCCCGAGTGGCTCGAGCTTGTATTCGAAAACCGTAACAAAGAATACGGTGCCTACGAATTGAGGCAACACAATGGCCGCACCATGGCAATGGCCATGGGCATTACTTTTTTTGTTGTTGGTTCGCTGGGAGCCGCAAGTATAATTTCAAGTAAGGGGCCAATACACCATGATAGGGGAATAGTGGTAACTGTTCAACCGCCGCCAACCATCGTTATTCCGCCAAAAAAGGTTGTACCTCCCGAGGTAAAACCATTAAAATCTTTGCCGCCCGCAACGCCGCCAGCAACAACAAAATTTGTGCAGATGAGAGTGGT
Source organism: Bacteroidota bacterium (assembly GCA_013288685.1). Classification (GTDB taxonomy): domain Bacteria; phylum Bacteroidota; class Bacteroidia; order Sphingobacteriales; family Sphingobacteriaceae; genus Mucilaginibacter. Next base: position 4,169 of record JABDBM010000043.1, read on the forward strand.
AGTTGACCCGGTTGCGGCCGAGCCGCCAAAGATAGACGAGCTTGCTAACTCTGCTATAGGCCCCGAAACCGTAAAAGGGCCGACAAGTGTTAGCACTAACGTTATGCCTGTTGAAACACCAGGGAACGATGGCCCCACCGAGGACAATACTATCCATAATGTTGGCTTTGTTGATGTAATGCCCGAGCCCGTTGGCGGTCAGAATGCCTGGAACAAATTTTTAAGCAAGAATTTAAGGTTCCCGCCTGCAGCGCAGGAAGAGGGCGTAAGCGGAAGGGCAATAATGAGTTTTGTTATAGAAAAGGATGGCACACTATCCAATATTACTGTTGAACGCGCAGGCGGCCACGGATTTGATGAAGAAGCCGTACGTGTTTTGAAATTGGCCAAAGCCTGGAAGCCGGGCATACAAAACGGCCAGCCGGTGCGGGTTAAATATATGATACCTATTAATTTTCAGCTATCTTCTGATAATTAAGGTTTTAGTGGTAGCGAAAAGTAGCAGTAGCGGTTTTTGTGTGGCAGCAAAAATTGCACTGCTGCTGCTACTCAAAACTGCTACTTTCAGTTTCATCCGCGCGCTGCAAACTGCTCACAGCGCACTGAAAACTTCCCTTTCACCTTTCGCCTGATTTTCCTACCTTTGCGCATCTTTTCAACATAAACGATACAACATTGGAGCAGCAGGAATTAACCACCGTTGGAACCGCCAAAGACCTTGGTTTACTACCCGAAGAATTTGACCGCATAAATGAAATATTAGGGCGCGTGCCCAACTTTACCGAGCTTTCTATTTTCGCGGTAATGTGGAGCGAGCATTGCTCGTACAAAAACTCAATCACATGGCTTAAAACATTGCCTAAGGATAGTCCGCGTATGCTGGCTAAAGCCGGCGAAGAAAACGCCGGATTGGTTGATTTGGGCGGCGGCGTAGGCTGTGCCTTTAAAATTGAATCACATAACCACCCATCGGCCCTTGAGCCTTATCAAGGTGCGGCAACGGGTGTTGGCGGTATCAACCGCGATATATTTACCATGGGCGCCCGGCCAATTGCGCAGTTAAACTCGCTTCGCTTTGGCGATTTGAGTTTGGATCGTACCAAATGGCTTGTAAAAGGCGTGGTAAAAGGCATCAGCCATTATGGCAATGCATTTGGCATCCCCACCGTTGGCGGAGAGTTGTTTTTTGACGATTGCTATAATGTTAACCCATTGGTTAATGCCTTTTCGGCTGGTATTGTAAAAGCGGGCGAAACTGTTTCGGCAACATCGTATGGCGTGGGCAACCCGGTTTACATTGTAGGCTCGGCAACAGGCAAAGATGGCATCCATGGTGCGGCTTTTGCATCAAAAGATATTACCGAAGATTCTGTTAATGACTTACCTGCCGTACAGGTAGGCGATCCTTTCCAGGAAAAACTATTGCTGGAAGCTTCGTTAGAAGTAATTAAAACCGGCGCTGTTGTAGGTATGCAGGATATGGGTGCAGCAGGTATTATCTGCTCCAACTCCGAGATGTCGGCAAAGGGAGAACACGGAATGCGGATCGATCTGGATAAAGTGCCAACCCGCCAGGCACACATGAAGCCTTATGAGATATTATTGTCCGAATCGCAGGAACGCATGCTGATTGTGGTACACAAGGGCCGCGAGAAAGAAGTGGAAGCAGTATTTGACAAATGGGATTTGAATTGCGCCATTATTGGTGAAGTGACCGATACTAAACGTTTGGAATATTTTATGGACGGCGTAAAAGTTGCCGATGTTCCTGCCGATGACCTGGTATTAGGCGGCGGCGCACCGGTTTACGAACGCGAATACCGCGAGCCTGCTTACTATGCCATTAACCAGGCTTTTAAAATTGAAGACGTAGCAGAACCCGCAGATTTGCTGGATGTTGCTGAACATTTAATAGGCCACCCGAATATTGCATCAAAAAGATGGGTAACGGATCAGTACGACTCGATGATCGGTACTTCTACCATGACTACTAACCGCCCCAGCGATGCGGCTGTGGTTGCTGTTAAGGATACCGACAAGGCTATTGTGATTACAGTTGACTGTAACTCGCGCTATGTATATGCCGATCCGCAAAAAGGGACAGCCATTGCAGTTGCCGAAGCAGCACGTAACATTACCTGCGCAGGCGGCGAGCCGGTGGCCATAACTAATTGCCTTAATTTTGGTAACCCGTACAAACCCGAAGTTTACTGGCAATTTGTTGGCGCCATAAAAGGCATGGGCGAAGCCTGCCGCAAGTTTGAGACCCCGGTTACCGGCGGTAACGTTAGCTTTTATAACCAATCGACCGATGATGGCCCGGTTTTCCCAACGCCAACCATAGGTATGTTAGGTGTAATGGACGACCTTGATAACATCATGACCCTGGATTTTAAAGCTCCTGGTGATTTGATTTACCTGATAGGCGAATCGGTTAATGATATTGCTTCGTCACAATACTTAGCCTCATACCATAAAATACTGGCTGCCCCGGCACCATATTTTGATATCGACAAAGAATATGATATGCAGCAGTTGGTAAAACAGCTGATATTGGATAAGAAGATACAATCAGCACATGATGTGTCTGATGGCGGTTTATATATAACATTAGTAGAGTCATGTTTGCCGAATGGTTTAGGTTTCGAAATAGAATCAGATAGCGGCATTCGTAAAGACGCCTTCCTGTTTGGCGAGGCCCAGGGTAGAGTAGTAGTAAGTGTTTACGAAGGCGATCAGGAACAGTTTATTGAGATGATGGCTACCAGCGAGGTTGAATTTAGCTTGTTGGGTACCGTTACCAACGGTACTTTAAAGGTGGATGATCAATCGTTTGGGCATATTACCGATATTAAGATGGTGCATGATAATGTGCTGCACGAGATATTAGGGGCGTAGTTTTTCGTTCTAAAAAAAAGATACAATAAACCATTTGTCATCCCGGGCACAGCGAGGGATCTTCTCCGCACTGCAATAGTTTACATGCTTAGTCCGCCAGCATGTAGCAGAAGATCCTTCACAGCGTTCAGGATGATAAAATGAAAAATGTTTTCATTTTATCATCTACCTACCATGTTAAAACTAAACCGCATACATCACATCGCCATTATTTGTGCTGACTACCAAAAATCAAAGCATTTTTACAGCGAAATATTAGGCTTGAAAATAGTCCGGGAAGTATATCGCGAAGCAAGAGATTCTTATAAACTTGACCTGGAAGTTGGCGGGTTGTATCAAATTGAACTTTTTTCCTTTCCTAACCCTCCCGAAAGGCGATCTGGCCCGGAAGCCGTTGGCCTTCGGCATTTAGCTTTCGAGGTGGATAACGTTGAGGCATCGGCGGCATATATTAAAGCGCAGAGCATCGCCATTGAACCTATACGTATTGATGAATTTACCGGCAAACGTTTTACCTTTTTTGCCGATCCCGATGGGTTGCCTATTGAGTTTTATGAGAAATAATGGCGCTATACGTTTTTTGGGCAATTAATTTTGATTCTTTTGAAATTTGATAAAGTCCCTTTTTCTGACCCAGAGGGTCAACCTCTTTGTAGTTGAGAAAAATGCCCCCACAATATTGCCGCAGAGCGGCTACCCTCAGCCAGTAGCACAACCCGGTAATCGTCGATATATGATATTTCAAACCTCGTCCCACAATGCCCAAAAGTATGTCGGCAAAGGGTAGCCGCTCTGCGGCAATATATCAGGACATTGCCTTTTTTCTACAAAGCGGTAGACCCTCTGGGTCAGAAAAAATCGAAATCGGGCGATTTAACAAGATTTACCCATACAAAGTGTTAAGCCCGAAATGATTAAGCCCAAATTCGACAAATTAAATTTAGCAAATTCGAAAAATTCGTGGAGTTGGTGTTTATTATATTTTTACTTTAGTGCGATTGCTGCAAGTTAAAACAGTACCTTAATCAAACCAATATAAAAGCCAATCGCATGAAAAAAATAAAGAGCCTTGCCTTGCTGTGTTTCGCAGTTTTTATGCTCAACAACGTTGTGCACGCGCAGGAGCGCTACCAGGCCACCTGGGAATCCTTATCAAAATATAAAACTGCCGAATGGTTTCGCGATGCCAAGTTCGGGATATTTATTCATTGGGGGGTATATTCTGTACCGGCGTTTGGGTCTGAATGGTATCCACGGCAAATGTACCAGGTGGGTTCTGATGAATACAAGCATCATATCGCAACTTACGGTCCGCAGAGCAAATTTGGCTATAAGGACTTTATCCCGATGTTTAAAGCCGAAAAATTTGACCCGCAGGCTTGGGTGGCTTTATTTAAAAAAGCGGGCGCTAAATACGTGGTACCAGTGGCCGAGCATCACGATGGCTTTGCCATGTATAAAACCTCGTTGTCCAAATGGAATGCATTCGACATGGGGCCTCACCGCGATGTAGTAGGGGAACTGGCTGCCGAAGTCAAAAAACAGGGACTGATATTTGGGTTATCGTCGCACCGTATTGAACATTGGTTCTTTTTTAACGGTGGTAAAAAGTTTGATTCGGATGTGCTGGACCCCAAGTTTGATAACTATTATGGTCCGGCGCACGAAGAAAATGAAACCATGTCGCCCGAGTATATGAACGACTGGATGATGCGCGATATGGAACTGGTAAACAACTATCAGCCGCAATTGGTATGGTTCGACTGGTGGATTGAACAGCCGGCCTTAACGCCTTATCGCAAATCGTTCGCTGCGTTTTATTATAACAAGGCGCAGGACTGGAATAAGGAAGTGGTAATCAATTATAAAAACAGCTCGTATCCGGATGGCGTTGCGGTGCTCGATTTGGAGCGCGGTAAGCTTGGTGCAATCCGCGAGCAAGCCTGGCAAACCGATGACGCATTAGGCAATCAGTCATGGGGATATACTACTACCAATACGTTTAAGGATGCCCGCTACGTGGTCACCAATTTGGTTGATATCGTTAGTAAAAATGGCAACCTGCTGTTGAATATCGGCCCAAAATCCGATGGCACGATAACCGATCAGGAAACAGCCGTACTGCTAAACACCGGCAAATGGCTTGCTATAAACGGAGATGCCATTTACGGCACCCGGCCCTGGAAAATTTATGGCGAAGGGCCGACTAAATCGGCCAGTGGCTCGTTTGCTGATCAGAAAGAACCTTTTACTGCTCATGACATCCGCTTTACTACTAAAGGTGATGTTTTATATGTTACTGCTTTAGGTTTGCCGACGACGCCGGTAAGTGTGAAGGCACTGTCCCTAAAATCAGGTAATGGTAAAATAAGATCTATTAAAATGCTGGGCAGCGATCAAAAAATATCGTGGAAACAGAACGATGATGAACTGGTTATTGAACCATCAAAAAGTTATCCGGCGGAGTACGCGGTGAGTTACGTTGTGGCATTAGGTCATTGAGTCATTGGTTGATGGGACGTAAAAAATGAAAAGTCCCAATTATTGCCGTTGGCTTTAGCCAACGGTCGTTTATTTTACCCCAAAGGCTTTAGCCAAAATATACATCATGCCAAGGGGGTAGCACCTGAGGTATTGTTGATGTAAAGTAAGTGGGGAGTGTTTAGGACCGGTAAAACGAGCCATGATCGTTAGGTATGTCGCCAATTTCGGCTAAAGTCGTTATTTTTGCTAATATTATCCGTTGGCTAAAGCCAACGGCAATAGGTAAAACGAAATTTGCTGACTGCAATATTTCAGTAAAAGCTTCATTGTTATCGCCAAAGTGGCAGCCAAAGGTTTTGCTTACAAACTTTGCACCAATGAACTAATGAACCAGTGAACAAATGAACCAAATATTTCGCTTCAAGCAATTCAGTGTCGACCAAAGCGGCTGTGCTATGAAAATCAATACCGATGGGGTATTGCTTGGCGCGATAACGGAGGCCGATGACCCGCTTTCTATTTTGGACATTGGCACGGGAACCGGCGTAATTGCTTTAATGCTTGCCCAGCGTTTTGCTAATGCCAAGGTGGATGCTGTTGAAATTGATTTGGATGCTGCGCAAACTGCCGGGCGAAATTTCAATAATTCGCCGTTTGCTGAACGATTAACTTTGTATGCCGACGATTTTGAAATCTATTTCAATCAATTCGCCGAAAGGAAATATGATTTGATTGTATCTAACCCACCTTTTTATATTGATTCATTAAAATCGCCGGGGGCTAAAAAAACTTTGGCCAAGCATACCGATATTGATTTTTTTGAGAGACTGATTAATGGAATTGCGGGTCATTTAATGCCTGATGGGTGTTGCTGGCTGATATTCCCGGCTACATCGGTTGAAATGGTTTTAGGTTTAGCAGAAGCGTGTTTGCTTTATCCTCAAAAGGTAATCAATGTTTTATCGTACCCACATTCGCCGGCGCACAGGGTTATAATATGTTTAGGTTTTGATAGGGTATCGCCGCAAATAAGTAGTTTAACAATTTACAGGGAAATAGGAGTCTATTCTGACGAATATCAAGGCCTGCTTAAACCTTTTTTTTTAGCTTTTTAGTATGAAAATAGCTGCTATCATTTTAACTGTGATGTTGTTGATGCCCTTAGCGGCTAGTATTAATACTTTTTATGTTTTTTACTCATTTCGTAGTCCATTCGTTCCTGACGGCACCTTTTACCTAATCGAAAGAGAATTGGTTTTCGACGCTATAATTTATTTCGTCATTTTCTTAACCGCCCTTTTTTTAACTATCAAACAGAAATATATTGCTAACTGCATCTTATCCGGTTGCGTTATCGTTTTTATTATCGTCAAAAATTTATTTTTCTTCAACCACTAACTTATCACCTTAGGAAAATGAAAATCAAATCAGCAAGTTTAACAGCCTTATTAATAATACCGCTCGTATTAAGTTTGTCATCGGCCGGCATTTCGGTTGAACCCGGGTTTCATACGCCGGTTATTACTATTATTGCATGGCAATCTATAAGTGTGGAATTAATTTATTTTATATTTTGGGTTGTTGCCATTTGCTTTCATTTTAAAAAAATGTATCGCGAAAATACGGTGATGTGCACGACTTTAATTTCGGCTTACCTGTTGTTTGTGATTTTGCAGGGGGCTTTTCATTTATTTTTCCATGACTAAAATAGGCCTGATATCCGATACCCACAGTTACCTTGACGATGCAGTTTTTAAACATTTTGAAAACTGCGACGAAATTTGGCATGCCGGCGATTTTGGCAGTATAGAAGTTGCCGATAAACTCGCCGCCTTTAAGCCTTTTAAAGGAGTATACGGCAATATCGACGGGCAGGATATTCGCATAGTTTACCCCGAAAACTTACGGTTTAAATGCGAAAATGTGGATGTTTGGATAACCCATATCGGTGGTTATCCCGGCAAGTACAGTGCATTGGTACGGCCTGAGATTTATACCAATCCGCCCAAGCTGTTTATATGCGGCCATTCGCATATTTTAAAGGTAATTTATGATAAAAAAATCAACTGCCTGCACATAAACCCGGGCGCAGCGGGCAAACAAGGCTGGCAAAAGGTACGTACTTTGATACGGTTTGCGATTAATGATGATAAAATCCAGGATTTACAGATTATTGAATTGGGTGCCGGTTTGCAGTGACCAGTTGGCAGTTTGCGGCGGATTTGCAGTTCAAATATACCCATGACTCCTTGCCAGGAAGCAGACCGACAAATATATCTGCCAAAAGTGGGTTAACACATTTTGGTAGATATTTTTTAATAACTACCTGATTGTAAGTATTTTAACTAAAATAATATTGAAAATTGTGTTAACCTTTGTAAACCATGATTTGGGGTGAGCAAGGTTTCTATAACAAATTGGCTTTCCCCGATTCCATTTCAAAAACGGAATCAATTAATAAACCCTTTTGTTTACCTGCCATCACCGCCAAAACATCGCAGCGCTCATTTTCGGGGTGACCATTATGGCCGCGCACCCATACAAATTTTACTTTATGCAGCTTGCTTACGTCGAGGTAACGCAACCACAGGTCCTTATTTTTTTTTCCTGCGAAGCCTTTTGCTACCCAGCCATTCAGCCAGCGTTTTTCGATGGAGTCAATTACATATTTTGAATCGGAATAGATGGTAACGTCCTGGTTGGGACTTTTTAGTGCTTCGAGCCCTTTAATAACGGCAAGCAGCTCCATACGGTTATTGGTGGTTTTGCGGAACCCTTCAGCCAATTCTTTATAATGTTGCCCCGAACGAAGGATTACGCCATATCCCCCCGGTCCCGGGTTGCCACTTGATGCACCGTCTGTAAATATTTCGATCATAACCCCCTAACCCCCTGAAGGGGGAACAAAAGTAACAAATTTGTATTCATTTGGTGAGATACCGCAAACAATTAATCGTTTTCCCTCCCCCTTTAGGGGGCCGGGGGGCTAAGCTTTTTGCTTTTCAGCCGCAACGAATTCCCAATCACCACCACATCCGAAAACGCCATGGCAAAGGCCCCCACCATCGGGTTTAAAAAGCCCAAAGCGGCTATCGGAATGGCTACCACATTATAAGCGAAGGCCCAAAACAGGTTTTGTTTGATAGTGATCAGCGTATGCTTGCTGATCTGCAAAAATTTAACAACAGAATGCAGATCGGTATTCAATAATATCACCCTGGCCGACTGGATGGCAACCTGGCTGGCGTCATTCATCGAAACGCCTACATCTGCTTTGGTTAAGGCAGGGGCATCGTTTATGCCATCGCCTATCATAATGGTTTTGCCTTTTTGTTTGTAGATGTCTATAACAGTCAACTTTTCATCGGGTAATTTTTCAGAATGTACTTCGTCAATGCCTATCAGTTTAGCAACTTTTTGACAGCGGTTTTCCCTGTCGCCACTGAGCAAAACGGGGATGATATTCATTTTTTTTAGCTGCGTAATTAATGCAGCAGCTTCGGGTTTAATTTCATCATCAATGGCTATTTGAGCCAGTAATTGCTGATTTTTGTACAGCGAGAGGTTAAACTCGTTTTCGGCAGTGGATTTGGCAGTGCCTAAAAAATAATGGTTGCCGTCCACGTCCTCGGCCCGCATACCCAGCCCTTTTTCTTCGCTCGCTGTTTTCAATATCAAACGGGTTTGCGGTAACAATTTTAAGCCGTTAAGCAATGATTTGGCTATTGGGTGGTTGGATCGTTCTTCAATAGCGGTAATAATGCCTCTTACCTGCTCGATAGTAGTGTTTCCTTCGGTTTTTATATCGTTAATACGGAACTTTCCGGTGGTTAAGGTCCCGGTTTTATCAAACACTACATATTTGGTGTTGGCTACGGCCTCAATGGTGTCGCCACCTTTAATCAATATACCATTTTTTGCAGCACGGCCCAGGCCAACCATTACGGCAGTAGGAGTCGCCAATCCCATAGCACAGGGGCAGGAAATTACCAATACAGCAATGGCATTCATCAGCGCAATTTGCAGTGTTGTGTGAACCGCAAAGTAGGTAACAACAAACGTTACCAACGAGATAAATATAACGGCCGGTACAAATACCGAAGCTACTTTATCGCCCAGTTTTTGCACTGGTGGTTTGGCAGCTTGTGCTTTCTTCATCAGTTCAATAACTTGCGACAGTACGGTGTTTGAGCCTACTTTGGTGGCAATCATCCTGAAGTTACCGTGCTGCACAATGGTGCCGCCAATAACCTTATCGTATTTTGTTTTTTCAACAGGGATGCTTTCGCCGGTAAGCATGGCTTCGTCAACAGATGCATCACCCGATAGTATTTCACCATCAACAGGTATTTTATCACCGGTGTTTACCAGCAAGGTATCGCCGGGGCGTACCTCTTTAGCGCTGACTACCTCGATCCCGCCATTAACTACCAAATTGGCATTAACCTGCTGAATTTTTATCAAATCTTTCACCGCAGATGTTGTTTGGGTAACAGACCTTTTCTCTAATACATTACCCAGCAATACCAGTGTAATGATAGTAGCGCAGGTTTCATAAAACAAGTATTTGTCGCCCAGGTTCTCAATGGTGCCAATCAGGCTATATATAAACGCGGCAGACGATCCTACAAATATCAATACATCCATATTAGGTACACCGCCTCTTATCGAGTTAATAGCGCTTTTGCCAAAATGCAGGCATCCTACTAAAAAAACCGGTAAGCACAATAATAATTGCACCGTTGGCAATTGTAAAAAATGCCACGGCAAAACCATGTGCGCCAGCAGCGGAATAGTTAATATTGCGCAGAAAAGGAACTTATTCTCTACCTTTTCATAAAAGGGCGCAGTATGCGTTGCCGGGTCATCCACTACCTTGAAGCCTAATCCCTCAATATCTTTGATGATATCAGGGATAGCTACCGAATGGGTGTTCGAAAACTTTACTTCCTCGCCCGCAAAATCAACCAATATATTTTGCAGCCCTTTCTTCTCCAGTAATTTATGTATAGACAGGGCGCAGTTATTGCAGTGCATCCCTGTAACGTTTAGTTCAACTAATTGCTCGCTCATGTTACAAATGTACCTATAGATAAAGGTTAGCGGGTAAACCGATTGTAATATTAAGGGCGGGGAAAGGTTGTAGTTGTTGTAAGTGTTGTAGTTGTTGAAAAAGATTAAGCAGCTGTGACATTATAACCTGTTGCCCTATAACCTTTACAACTTTTACAGCCCTCATTTACAACCTCTGCAACCTTTCTTCAACTAAAAAGAAAAAAGACTTTGCAAATAACCGGGAGATTCTTATTTTTGCAGTCCCCAACACGGTAGATGTAGCTCAGTTGGTTAGAGCATCGGTTTGTGGTACCGAGGGTCGTGGGTTCGAGCCCCATCATTTACCCAGGCGCCTTTCATGAAAATGGAAGGCGCTTTTTATTTTATAAAATATTCAATAAATAAGATTGAGTCAAAGCACATGTATTTCATTTAACTCGAGTGTTGTAAAATAATCTGACTTGAGAATTTTAAAAGTTGCAGTGAGATCACTCCATTTACCGTCTATTGGCAGATCATAACAGGCGTCCCCAATAACTAAATAGGTCAAGTCTGTATATTCTCTTGGTGTATCAAATAGGTCGATATCCTTGTAATGCCTACTAGTTTCATGAATTGCAAAATTCCATTTAGTTACTAAACATTTTTCGGATATTTCATTATCAAAAGGTAGGCCATAACCGTTAATAATATTCTCTATAGATTCGGGGGACCACTGATAGTATTGATCATGAAGTGTGAAGTCAAATGCTTCAGAATACTTTTTTTCTGCTAAAAGATCCATCCATGCAAGGATCGCATTTTCAATGTCCGTTTTCGTTGCCGGATTTTTCAGTTCTACCATTTTAAATTTTATATAATAGAAAAACAAATTAAACAATTAAAAATGTTTCCGAATAAAAATGTGACTTATTCAAAAACAGTGTAAGACTTAGAAATCTGTTATCAGTCGGTTCGACCTTACACCATGAACGTTTCTAAATTCGTGCTATTTTCTGTAAATCAGCTATAAACTGGTTCGAAATCAGGCCCATGACCGACCCGAAAGCCTCTCATGAAAATGGGAGGCTTTTTTATTTTTGTGATTTTCAGTTTATTGCAGATTCGTGCAAGATCCCGGTGCGCAGATCTCATTTATAATCCCCATTTAAAATGGCAGTTGCTTCAAGATTAACCTCTTCTTCGATCTCATCTCTCGTTGGAAATCTGGCAATTCGTTAAATTTCATTTAATAAAACAGGATCTCTGGTTGTTCGCGCAAGGTATCCCAATATATTGTTTTTCCAGATCCCATCGTTTGTTTTTAAGATATTAATTATTTCAGGAGTTATTTTGTCTGCAAATGGTTTCAAGATTTGTGCAACAGGCCAGGCAATTGGCCAGTTTCCATCCTGAAGCCATTCTAATAACTCGGGAATAATAGGCTTTAACTCATCAAACGAAAGCCGCTTGAGTCCGTCAATTACTTTTTGGTCGTCTTTATGTTTTGGTATCAGCTCATTAATGTCCATATCATAGGATTATTCAAGTAAATGTAGGCAATTAATCCCCTGTTAATATCTTATTAATACTTATCTCTTTATTCGCAACCAAATAAAGTTTCACCAATTGCCTTTACATGCAGGCCATTCTATAAGCATTAAAAAATGAGAAAGTCAATTATTCCATCGCTGCTGTTAATATTTTCTATCTTTTGCTTTGATAGATCTTTTGCCCAGCAATTAGCACAAAATCCGTTTATTACCGGCATATATACTGCCGATCCCTCTGCCAGGGTATTTAAAGATGGCCGGTTATATGTTTATGCATCGCACGATGTGGACCCGCCACGTGGATGTGATTTAATGGACCAATATCATGTTTTTTCGACAGATGATATGGTAAACTGGAAAGATAATGGCGAAATATTGCGTGCCAGCCAGGTGCCATGGGGCCGCAAAGAAGGTGGTTTTATGTGGGCTCCGGACTGCGTTTATAAAAATGGCATATATTATTTTTACTTTCCGCATCCAAGCGGAACCGATTGGAATAAAACCTGGAAAATAGGAATTGCTACCAGCAAAAAGCCGGCAAGTGATTTTGTTGCGAAAGGTTACCTGGAAACGGGTAACGATAATTTTGCAATGATTGACCCATGTATTTTTATTGATGATGACGGACAGGCTTATTTTTATTACGGTGGCGGTAACAGATGTGCCGGAACCAAATTGAAAGACAATATGACCGAAATAGCCCAGCCATTAGTATATATGGAAGGATTAAAGGATTTTCATGAGGCCGCATGGGTATTTAAAAGAAATGGACTATACTATCTCACTTATGCTGATAATAATAAAGTGAATGGAAAAGGCGCGAATCGATTGAATTACGCAACCAGTAAAAGTCCGTTAGGTCCGTGGACTTATGGAGGCGTTTATTTGGATCCAACAGGCTGCGACACAAGCCATGGCTCTGTGGTTGAATATAAGGGACAATGGTATGCATTTTATCACAACGATGTGCTTTCGGGCCGGGGGAACCTTCGTTCTATCTGTGTGGATAAGCTATATTTTAACGCTGATGGATCTATTCAAAAAGTTATTCAAACCGGAAAGACAGCCAAATAGCAGTTTTTAAATGTAGAGACGCGATACTTCACGTCTCCCGCAGACAGGTAAACAACTGTAGAGCATTTGCACGATGATTCGTATGATCGGAGACGCGAAGTATCGCGTCTCTACAAGAAATATTACGCCATGAAGAAAGAAGATAAACGAAGAACGATACTTTTTACGGTTGCCTTAACGGGCCTCTGCCTTGCGGTATTTGCCGGGGGCAGGCCGTTATCATACAAAAAAACAGCGGCGGTAGTTCCACATCCGAATGAGAAAGACTATAAATTCAACGCAACTATCACACGGGAAGTATTGGAAAATTACCTCGGCCGATCAATCACCATGCAAAGTTTGCTTGTTGGCAAAGGTGATTTTAGCGACAACCTGAGGATGATAAAAAATATTGGAGCCAAATTTATTGGAAGAAGCGTATGCCAGTGGGGCGAAGAAGCTGATATTTCGAAAAACCTGCAGCAGGAAAAAGAACTCGCCGAAAAGGTACATCAAAGCGATCCGGATATAATTTTGCAAGCCTGCATTTTTGAAATAGTAACACCCCAGGTTGATCAGCTTGCCATCCCCGAATGGGCGTTTACTGCCTTAGGGGTGCCGGTAGCAAAGCGAAACTTCAGCTATTTGGATATGTTATATCCCGACGGCAAATTTAAAAATCAATGGGGGAGAGGATCGGTGCCCGATGTAAGCCGGTTAGAGACCAAACTTTATTTCTATTACCTCGCCGTGTTATATATTAACATAGGTATTGAAGGCATTCACTTTGGGCAGGTAGAGCTCATGAATAAAAACGACCCTAATTTAGATAATTACAACCAGGTGCTAACATTGATACGGAGTTATGCAGCTCAACATGCCCGCAGACATATCGTCTTATGCGACTCGCATGTTCCCAGCGGCGGCTTTGTACGCGATGGTAAATTGTTAATGGATTTCCATGCCTTTCCGTTAAGGATAATGGAAACACCAGGCCAGCCGGAAGATGCAACCCTAAAAGTTGGGCACACAGACGCGCTTTATGGAAGGAGTAAAGGTGGCATTACGCCAAGCGGATGGCGATGTGAACACCTTCCATATTTGGTAGAGTTTGATAATTATGGCGTTAGTAAATATCCCGGAAAGGAAAAAGCCGGTGATATTCCGTTTTGGGTTTGGGGTTATGACGAGATAAGTTGGTTTGCACATCAAAGTAAACAATATCGTACCCAATGGCTCCGCTATGCCTACAATTGGGTTAAAAAAACAGATCCTAACGGTCACCTCGAAATGCCGGGAGGCCGTCAAACAACATCGCCGCTCGATCATAAAAAATGGTATTATGCCAATAATCCGGCGACAGCGATGCCGGATGGGCGGGGGGATGAGGATATAATCCGTGAAATTTGGACAACCGGAGAAATAACTAAATAAATGTCATTGCGATAAGATGAGCAGATCGCCAAATCTATTTCGTAGCATCCAGCCACTGCGCGGCTAATCTTTCAACATAATCTATAAATGTATCAGCTTCCTTAAATGTATGAAATGTATATCTGGGCTGGTTTTTCATAAAATCCACATTGTCAAAACTGTGGTCATGTGAAAATAGTAAAACTTTCTTTGTATAAGGATCATACATTGTTAAGGCGCCATTTGCTTCCTGCGCGAAAACCAGGAAATGAGAGAAGTCAATCTGATCGCAGTTTTCATCAGCACACATAGTATCATAATAATAATCCCAATCACCAATTCCTCTTGAGCATTCGGCACCCAAAAATATGAAATTTTTGATTGTTGCTAAATGAATCATTTGGCTGATTGAAAGCTTCGCGGATGCCGCCAATAATCCTAATTAGTAATTCATGTTCAGGTATTAACTCGTAAAAATAACTTTCTGCCTCTTCTATTATATTTAGCAATCCACAGACCACATTTTTTTTATTATCCCATGCAAATAACAGATAATCCAGCTCATCAATAGTAACAAGAGTAACTCTTGCTTTTTCAATTAACGAAGTCAGTTTTGGGAATATCTCGTTAAATTCACTGCTTAATCTGATGTCACTTTCAATACATTGAACATTTGAAGCCGGCTTCAAAAACCAGGTTACCTCCTCTTGAAAAACTCTAAAATCGTTGTTTGTTATCATCTTGGTCTAATATGTGAAAGCGTTTTGAATTGATTCTTTTGAAACGGCTTATTTAATTATCCAAAGTAAAACCAAAATCACCTATTTCAGTCACGGATATAAAGAAATGCTATCACACGATACCAAAACAGAATAACACGCTATGTACCGCTACTAACCTACTCGTGGATTTGCGCACCTTCCAGCCGCACCCCCTCCCCAAAGAGGAAGTAAATAACGCTTCCTTTTTACCCGCGCAAACGCTAAATTCTTGCCTCTTTTTTAAAAGAATCTCAACAAAATTCTAACGGCTCCACTATTGCAGCTGCATGATGGGCCATACAACTTTTTTGTAAAATACCCCTGTTTTAATGGCTGATTTTATTGTTAACTATTTGAAAAACAGCTGCATAATCCCTATGTAACATTTGTTGTATAATCGTTAACAAAACTGTTACAATACATAGGTTAACAACCATAATTTCACCAAATGATATAATAGGGGTAAAGTCGACCATGCTTTGCTCGTTAAATTAATAAACCGTTTAATATAATTTTCATTAAAAAAACCAAATCGGGGGCGAAGTTCTGCTTACGTTTTGCAACCAAAAAGCGGGCAGTTAAACCGTATTTAAAATCGACAAATAAATAGCAACAAACCAATCAATCAATTAATAATTTAAAGTCTAAATGGATCTCAAATGAAGAAAGATGTACATTTTAACAAGTTCATTAGCGGCAAAAAATCAATAATGGTTTTTTTGCTGGCTATGTTCACATGCTTGGCCTCTTTTGCCCAAACGCGGCAAATTACCGGTAAAGTAACCGCCGCAGACGACGGTTTAGGCATGGCAGGGGTTAGCGTTAGGGTAAAAGGCACTCAGACTGGTGTAATAACCGACGTTAACGGCGCATTTAAACTATCGGCCGCCACCGGAGCCACACTGCAATTTAGCTATATTGGCTACTTAACTCAGGAAGTGGCTGTTGGCACTGGCAGTAACTATGATGTAAAACTATCGCCCGATGCCAAAACATTGGTTGAAGTAAACGTAGTAGCGGTAGGTTACGGTACCCAAAAACGTACCGATTTAACAGGCTCTATCAGTTCAATCAGCGCTGCAACCATTGCCAAAACACCCGTTACATCGGTTGACCAGGCTTTACAGGGCCGGGCAGCAGGTGTGCAGGTAACCAATAACGACGGCGCCCCGGGCGGCAACATTAGCGTATTGATACGTGGTGTTGGTAGTTTGGCAAGTGGTGGTAATACGCCGTTATACATTGTTGACGGTTACCCTATTGCCGCAGGTATTAACAACATTAACCCAAGCGATATCGCTTCAATTGATGTGTTGAAAGATGCATCGGCTACCGCAATTTACGGTATCAGGGCTGCCAATGGTGTAGTAATTGTAACTACCAAAAGAGGTAAAAAGGATGGTGTTACGCTGGAAGTGAATGCATATAACGCTTTCCAGAGCAAGCCAAAAGAATACAAAGTATTAAATGCGCAGCAATGGGGCACCTTAGCTAATCAGGTTGCCGCTGCCGATCCGCAGCACAACTTCTCGGAATTGGCTAATTGGCTCGATCCGGCCACTTTGACAAATGCCGACTGGCAGAATGCTCTTTATCGCACTGGTTTGACGCAAAATTATAGCATTGCTATACGCGGCGGTAACGATAAATTACAATCAGCTTCGTCTGTAGGTTATTACGATCAACGTGGTATTGTATTAGATTCGTATTTTAAAAGGTTAAGTGCAGGCTTTAACCTGGATTATCAGCCCGTTAAATGGTTGAAATCAGCTTCAAGTGTTAAATATACTTACCAAAATCAAAATAATCCGTTTGGTACAGGGTCATTGGTTCAGGCAACGGAATTAATTCCAACTCTTGATGGCGGTAACAAAAACACCAGCCAAATAAAAGATGCAGCAGGTAATTATGGTTTCTATAATCCTATAAATACCTACACTGCAAAATATAGCAACCCGGTTTACAGTATCGAATCCAATCAATACCAAAATATCAGCCAGTATTTTTCAACTAATACATCGTTGGAAGCCAGTATTTTCGACGGTCTTAAAATTAAAACCAATGCAGGGATAAATCTCTCTACTTACAATGGTTCATATTTTCAACCAGAAGATGATCGTTTAGTTAACCAATATGGCAGTTCCGCCGGTGCGGTTGCGAATGCATTTTATAACCAGCACCTGCAAAATACCTTCGATTGGTTGTGGGAGAATACATTAACCTACGACAAAACTTTTGGCAAACATGCTATTAATTTTGTTGGTGGTGTTTCTGAACAAGATAACACTTTCGCCTTTATGGGCGGCAGCGGTATTCCTCCGAATGGAGTTATCAGGGATTTAAGCCAGGTTACAAACCTTAAACTGGATACCTATAACTATGGTAACGGCGGAGGGCCTGGAAATGGCCAGCAGATATACACTTTAGCATCTCAATTTGCAAGGATAAGCTATAAATATGATGATAGGTATCTTTTTACTGCTACAGTAAGAAGGGACGGATCGTCTAAATTTGATGTGGGGCATCAATATGGCGTGTTCCCTACAGGGGCAGTAGCATGGAAAGCCAAACAAGAGTCGTTTTTGAAAAATGTTGATTGGTTGTCTGACTTGAAATTTAGAGGCAGCTATGGCAAAGTGGGTAACCAGGGAGCTATAGGCCTGTACGGTTATCAGTCATTGTATTCAACAGTTGGCAACCTGCCTGGTGGCCAGGATAATGCAGGTTATCCTTTTGGTAAAACAAGCAGCAACGGTGGTACTTATCAGGGCGGTATTGTATCTATACAGCCGCCAAACCCTAATCTAAGGTGGGAAACTGATTACACTACAGATATCGGTATGGACGCTTCATTTTTGCATGGTGACCTTAACCTGACTGTTGACTGGTACAACAGAAAATCACAGGATTTCTTGTTAACACTGGCTGCATCGCCGCAAACTTCCTATACTCAACTCACCAGCAACGTGGGCAGTATGGATAACAAAGGCCTGGAAGTTGCCATAAACTACAACCATTCTATTAATAAAGATATGCGGTTTGGCTTAGCTTTAACCATGGCAACTGTTAACAACAAATTAACCAGCATTACTTCAGGAACTACTTCTGTAAACAACTTTGGTGGTCTTACAGTAGCAGGCATAGGTTGGCAAACTTTTACCGAAACGCACGTAGGTCAGCCTGTTGGTGAATTCTATGGTTATAAATCTTTGGGCATTATCCAAACCCAGGCGCAAATAAATGCCTTAAATGCTTCGGCAGCCGCTAAAAATCCTGCCAATCCTTTTTATCAGCAAAGTGCTACCGGTCCCGGCGACCGTTTGTTTGCCGATGTTAATGGCGATGGCCAGGTAACTCCATCCGATCAGGTAAGTTTAGGTAGCCCTCAGCCAAAATTCTATGGCGGCTTTAACGCTGATTTTTCTTACAAGGCATGGGATTTTAACGCTTATTTCTATGGCGTTTACGGAAATAAAATATTAGACTACCAGGAAAGCACATTGGAAAGTTTCCAGAACCGCAGCTTTGTTGGTGTTGAAAACGTTAGTTACGATTATTACGTGAACCGCTGGACCCCGAGCAACCCTTCGAATACTTATTCAAGAGCAACTTATAATGATGATGCGGTGGGAAGCAATGTTCCATCAAGTGCGTGGATTAAAAATGGTAGTTTCTTAAAACTGAAAAACTTTACCGTTGGTTATACCATTCCGGCTGAGCTTTCGAGGAAATTGGGTATATCTAAGCTAAGGATCTATGGTTCTACTCAAAACCTGTTTACTATTACCAAATATCCGGGTCTTGATCCAGAAATTGGTATACAAGGCAACAACGCAACGCAGAGTGGCGTAGATAATGGTACATATCCTTCATCTAAGTTTTATACCATTGGTTTAAACGTAACATTTTAATAAGACTATAAAATATTAAAGATATGAAAATGAATAAGAAAAACATTACCCTTATAGCCTTATTCGCGGCGTTGTTGGTGCCGCTCAGCTGTAAGAAAAATTTTTTAACCACGACCAATACCTTCCAGTCTACGCCCGATGCCACTTTTACCCACTCGCAGGATGTAGTGGCGATGGTAAACGGTATTTATGACGCTTATCAGTCGAGCGATTTGCTGAAAAAATCTATCTGGTACTATTCTAACTTCATGACGCATGATTTTTTCAACTATGGTGCCGATATTGTTTGGAACAATTATCAGTTGAATTCCCTTTTTGCCCAACTCCCTGTTTTTTGGCTAAACAGTTATATAGCCGTAGGGAGGGCAAACGCCGCATTGGTTATTATTGCTGATGCTAAAGCTAAGGGTGTGGTTACCGCAGCGCTTGCCGACCGTTTAACTGGCGAAGCCTATTTTATGCGCGGTTTAACTTATTATTACCTGGCTGGCTCTTTTGGCGGTGTGCCCTTAGTATTAAAGACAGGGAGCAATGGTTTAGAACCCAGAAGTAGCCAGGACGATGTATTTAAACAAGTAGTAGCCGATATGAAACAGGCTGAAACCTTGTTAGTATCAAAAACAGCGTTGCCTGCTACCGAAATAGGCCGTGCTACAAAAGGTGCAGCGTTTGCTTATGAAGGTGCTGCACAAATGTGGCTGAAAAATTATACCGGCGCTTTGGCTGCTTTTAACAATACCGAATTGACAAGCAACTATCATTTATTGCCCAACTTTATGGATGTTCACGAATTTGATCACCAAAACAGCGATGAGTCGATTTTTGAAATTCAGTTTGACATCAACGGGTCCCAAAGCTGGGACGGCGGCTGGCAAGATGGGGGCGAAATAGCCTGGATTGATGACTTTAGCTGGCCCGAAGAAGTATCCGGTTTTGGTTATGATTATGCAAACCCAGGACTTTGGTACTCATACCAGGCCGGCGACTTACGCAAACAAGCTACGATCTTAGGCCCTGGTGATGCAAACTTGAGTCCTGGGATTATTGCTAAAGGCGCTAACGGCGTTGGCGGCGGTATAAAAGGTTATCCGAATGTTGTAGGTGGTTATGCAAATTATTTGAAAAACCCTTCCGGAGATATTACCGACAGAGATCGTTATACAGATGGCAATGGCAATATCATTAACACCAACGGTACCATAGCACATCCATGGTTTGGTGTATCAGATCAGAAACGTTCGGGATATATGGCTGCCAAAAAATGGAGAGATCCAACACTTACAGGTGCTACAGGTAACCCAACTAATATTTTTGGTTCGCAAAACCAAATTTTAATGCGTTATGCCGAAGTTTTATTAGACAGAGCAGAATGCAAAATCAGAACTGGCGATGTTGCCGGCGGATTAGCCGACATTGCGTTAGTTAGAAACCGTGCATGGGGTGGTACCGCACCTGCCGTTGTTCAGGATGGTTTGAACTTCGATGGTACACCATCTACGCCGATAACCGATCCGTTACAAATTGTATACAGCGAATACAGGCACGAACTTACAGCTGAGTATTCTGTAATGTACGATTTGCGTAGGGCTGGTCCGGGTATTGCAGCAGCATTTATTCACCAATGCTATGGTACCGATGCTACTACCGATCCGCAACCGTATCCTTACGGCCCAACTGCCGATGGTAAGTTGCACGGCGTATGGCGTACGGCACTTCCTGCAAACCGCGATTTATTGCCTATTCCACAATCGGCAATCGGGCTTAATCCAAACTTGGTTCAAAACCCTGGTTACGGTAATTAAAAAAATATCTTGTTAAAAAAAGCTGCCCCGAAAAGGGCAGCTTTTTTTGTGTGCGTATATTTTTAGTGAGAAATAATGCCCATTTTTACATGCTAACCAAACTTTTATGATGAAGAAATACTTCCTCTTTACCTTATTATTTTTGCCGCTGTTAACCCTTGCACAATCCAATTATAAAAGTGCTTATGCTGTTGATATGAAGGGGGACACCCTGCGTGGTTATATCGATTACAAAGAATGGGGGCATAATCCTAAGACCGTAAGCTTTAAAACAACTAAAACTGACAAAGTCCGCGACCTTGGTTTAACCGACATTAAATATTTTGAAATTGATGGGTATGTAAGTTATTGCGCCTACAAAGTTGCCATAAGTTTAAATTCGGTTGATATTTCTTCACCGTCAGCGACAGCTGATACCGCTTCAGAAACCGAAACCGTTTTTTTGAAGACCATACAAACAGGAAAAAATTTGACACTTTATGCTTATAAAGACGGCCTTAAAGAGCGGTTTTATATAAACGATAGCGGCATGAATGTACCCACCGAATTGCTGTATGGCATATACCAGCAAGCGGGTAATGCCGATAAGGTAGTCAGCAAAAACACTTTTCAGCCGCAACTAACGGCAATGGCATTAAAATATAATGCAGGGAGCGATAAACTGCTAAGAGAAATTCAGCAATCGGCCTACCGGGAAGATGATTTTGCGAAAATTGTGGCTCAGATTAACGGCAATACACAGGCACAAACTGCACTAAAACAAAAACGTAATCCGGCAACACGATTTTTTATCGGCACTGCTTTGATGTGGACCAGCTTGAGAGATGGGTTTTATTATGGTTCCCCAACCTCTAAGTCAACTTCCCCGAAAATAGCTATCGGAGCCGATTTAATAACTAATCCGGATGTTGGTCACTTAATTTTCAGGATTGAATTGGCTTATGCGTCAAATAGTTTTGGTTTCAGCAGTATTGAGGACCCTATTTATAATATAGCAAACGATCAATCGCAAACAATTGCTGTAACACAACGGGTACTGTTTATAACACCGCAGGTAATATACAATGTTTACAATGCCGCCCGATTTAAGGTATTTGTGGATGCAGGGTATTCTATAAATATTTTATCGTACCCTAAATATGATATTACAAACATTCAAAACGGGCAGCCCACGTCAACCACTCACTCAACGGGCTTTCCCGATTCAAAAGGCGAATATTCTACCTTTCAGTTTAAAACGGGTATGGTACTCAATAAACGACTCGAAATATACTGCGCTTATTTTCCCGGTGCGCAGGTAACCGATTCATATAAATACAACACCAACGAAAGGTCATTTCAATTAGGGTTCAATTGGTTTTTGGGGCGGGTGGCGAGGTGAGGGGTGAGAGATCGGAGGTAAGAGATTAGAGATTAGTCCGAAAGTGGCTGCGGTTAATTTATCTTCGAATTTGGAATCTCTCCAACCACTAATCTCCTATTTCCCTCCCATCATAGCCATTATTTTCTTCGCTTGCTGCGGATAAATAGCTATGCGATGCGTATGTACCAAAATATCAGCCTCGGTGGCTTTGCTGGCATTGGCAGATATAATAGCTACTGAGGATAAGGCAGGCATGTGGCATTGTATACAATTAGCTTTAATAAGGCTGGCATTCGATGTATTAGCCATTTTGCAATAGTTATGGCTGGCGGCACTATGGCAACCCAAACATTTTTGCGTGAACAGTACAGTATTGCCTCGTTGATTTTGATGAGTATCATGACAAGTGGCGCAGTCCATTTTGCTGTTAATAAAACATTTGCTGCCTTCCAACAGCTGAAACTGGTTGCCGTGCACATCCAGTTTACCGGTATCGGAAGCGCGTACAAAATCGGGTAGTTTGAAATTCGCGAGGGTATCACCGGGTTTAAAACCGAATGTTGATTTAAGCATTTGGCTTCGGTTACCCGAGTGGCAAACGGCACACATATCCATGCGCCGGACTCTCGGCAAGGCGCTGTAAAGAGTTATAAACTTCGCTGTTTTTACGCCGGGGTTGTTTGTTTGAAAGTCGACGTGTTGGGCGGCGGGGCCGTGGCAGCGTTCACAATCAACACTGTAAACCAGCGTGCTTTTATCAAACTGTTCAGCAACATTTAAACGCATCATTTGGTCGGTACGTGCGCCAATATAGGAAGCATGGCACTCCAAACATCGTGATGTAATAGCGCGGTTAAAATTAACCGAACCCGGCACAAACCTCGGACTCATCAGCCATTTATCCTGTTGTGTGAAGTAAGATACCGGTAGCTGGTTAAGTCCGTTGCCTTTCCAATACAAATAGCTTTCGCCTTTTATCCCGCCTAAAACAATATCGAATCGATGACTTTCGGTTGCTTTCCCATTTACGTAAAGGGTTTGGAACATGCCGCTATCGCGTTTATCCATTACTATTTTTTGCGAGGCGTTAACATTAAACGCGTTAAAATTTTGGACGAAACTGCCATGTACAGTGGTTCCGTTGGCCGGAACAGCAGCTACGTAATGCGCAGTATGCAGATAGGTGCTATAAATATTGCTATGGCATTTGGCGCAGGAGGCCGAACCGGCGTAAGCGTAGCCCCTCGGATCAGCAGGTGGGGTGCTTGAAAACCTGAAGCATGCAGTTGCGAATAGAATGGATAAAATAACGGATATAACTACAACTTTCTTCATGTAAACGTAAGCGGATTATATTTTAATTGGCTTTAGTAAATATAATAAAGCCATTTTATTATTTGCATAAAACGTATGTGCTACTGTCAATTTGAACAAATTTTGCATAAAAAGTATCAAAACTGCTCTAAAATGGTGATCATTAAATTTGTAAATTGCACAGTTAACAATTATGCTTTCTCTCCAAAGCCACCGATTATAAATATGAAATTAAGAATAACCATAGTTTTCGTTCTGGGTACTTTATGTTTTTTTTCGTGTAAAAAACCAACCTTATTTCAACAGATTCCGTCGTCGCATTCGGGTATTACATTTAACAATCAAATGATTGAGAACGACTCTATCAATCCGCTCGATTTGGTGAATATTTATAATGGGGGAGGGGTTGGCATAGCCGATTTTAATAACGATGGCTTGCAGGATATTTATTTCAGCGGCAACATGGTATCAAATCGTCTGTACATTAACAAAGGCGATTTTAAATTTGAAGACGTTACTGATAAGGCCGGTGTTGGCGGCATGGGCCGATGGGGTCGGGGCGTTTCGCTCATTGATATTAATAACGATGGTCTGATGGATATTTACGTTTGTAACACCATTTACAAAGATTCAACCCGCCGCCGCAATTTACTGTATATTAACCAGGGAGCAGATAAAGAAGGCATACCCCATTTTAAAGAAATGGCAAAAGAATATGGTTTGGATATTCACGTACAATCAACCATGGCCGCCTTTTTTGATTACGATAACGACGGCAACCTGGATATGTATCTAACTGTTAACGAAGCGGCCGGCAGTTACTACCCTAACATGTTTGGTCCTGCAGCGGCAAAAAGTCCGCACCCAAGCCTCGGGCGCTTGTACCATAACGAATGGGACCCTATATTAAAACACCCTGTTTTTCACGACGTTTCGGCAAAAGCTGGCATCAATATACAGGGGCTGGGTCATTCGGCAACTATTGTGGATATCAACCGCGATGGGTGGAAGGATATCTACGTTTCCGACGATTTTATTACTGAAAACATATTATACGTCAATAACCATGATGGTACTTTTACCAACCGGGCCAAGGAGTATTTTAAGCATACATCTCTTAATTCAATGGGGCAGGATGTTGTGGACATTAATAATGATGGCCTTGCTGATGTACTTGAATTGGACATGAATCCCGAGGATAACTACCGCAAAAAAATGATGATGGGACCAAACAGTTATCAAACCATACAGAAATTTGATTTTTATAACTATCAGTATCAATATGTGCGAAATACGCTGCAACTTAACCAGGGTCCCAGGGTTTCGCAAAATGACAGTATTGGCAGTCCTGCTTTTAGCGAGATTGGATTTATGGCAGGTGTTGCACAAACCGACTGGAGCTGGACGCCGGTAATAACCGATTTTAATAATGATGGCTTCAGGGATATTATTGTAACCAATGGTTTCCCCCGGGATGTAACCGACCATGATTTTATCACCTACCGCCAAAATGCGTTTGCCATTGGCTCCAAAAAAACGGTGTTAGATCAGATACCATCGGTGAAAATCCATAATTACGCATTTCAAAACAATGGCGATCTCACTTTTAAAGATGAAACAAAGGATTGGGGACTGAATATACCCACGTTTTCGAACGGCGCCGTTTATGCCGACCTGAATAATGATGGTGCGATGGATATGGTGATTAATAACATTAATGACGAAGCCCTGATTTATAAAAACACCAGTCGCGAAAAGGATACCGTAAATACCCATTATATACAGATAAAGTTTAATGGCGATAGCCACAATGTAAATGGTTTAGGCGCCTGGGCCGATATTTATTACGATCACAGCAAACACCAGGTGGCTGAAAATAATCCGTATAGAGGATATCTTTCAACCAATCAAAATATTGCACACTTTGGGCTGCGAAAAGTTACGCAGCTCGATTCGGTCGTGATTCGCTGGCCTAATGGAAAGAAACAAGTATTGCAACAAGTGAAAGCTAACCAGGTGCTTACTGTAAATATCAATGATGCAAAAACACCGTATTCGTGGGAGCAGCCAAAAATTGCGGATCATACATTATTTACAGAGGTAACAAGGGATAAGAAGATCAACTACACCCATGCCGAGCGGGATTATGTAGATTTTAATGTTCAAAAATTGTTGCCGCATAAACTTTCAGATTATAGCCCGGCGTTAGCCGCCGGCGATGTGGACGGCAATGGGCTGGATGATATTATTGTGGGTGGTAATTCGCTTAACCCGGCGCAAATGTTGTTACAGCAGGCTAATGGTACATTTATTCAGCGGAACTTGGGACCGCTGCAAAACAGCTATTCCAACTCTAAAGACGAAGGTATCCTGTTGTTTGATGCCAATGGCGATGGTAAACCTGATGTGTACATTGCACGCGGCGGTTATGCCAACGCACCAAACGACACAGCGTATCAGGATCAGCTGTATTTAAACGATGGAAAAGGCAATTTTAAAATGGCAGCCAATGCACTGCCCTTAAACCATTCCAGCAAATTATGTGTAAGGGCGTTTGACTATAACAAAGATGGCAAGCCGGATTTGTTTATATCGGGAAGAGTTGATCCATGGAGTTACCCTAAACCGGTTTCGAGTATTATTTTGCGGAACGACACCAAAAATGGTGTGGTAAAGTTTACAGATGTAACCGATGAGGTTGCACCCGGTTTAAAAAACATAGGCCTGGTATGCGACGCCCTGTTTACCGATTACGATAACGATGGCTGGCCCGACTTAATTTTGGCCGGCGAATGGATGCCTGTAACCATCTTTAAAAACGACCATGGTAAATTTAGGAACGTTACCGCAACATCAGGTTTAGCTGGTAAATTGGGTTGGTGGAACAGTATTGTAGCCGGCGATTTCAGGCATACAGGCCGGATGGATTATATTGTTGGTAATGTGGGTTTAAATACCTTGTACGCCGCCAGCGAAAAGTATCCGGTTTATATTACCGCTAAAGACTTTGATAAAAATGGCAGCTACAATGCAATTACCTCTATCTTTCTGCCCGACCAAAACGGCGTAAAACAGGAATTCCCTGCAGTGGGAAGGGAGGATATGCTGAAAGAGGTTATTAGTGTAAAGAAAAAGTTTACCAATTATAAATCGTACGCAACAGCCACCATGAGCGATATTCTAACACCCGAACAAAGCAAGGGGGCATTACGGTTAAAAACGAACATATCCGAGTCGTGTTACCTGCGGAATGATGGCAACGGGAAATTCACGGTTATACCGTTACCTAAACAGGCCCAGGTGTCGGCAATAAACGGGATGGTGGTTGATGATTTTGATGGCGATGGCAATTTGGATGTAATGCTTAACGGCAATGATTTCGGCACAGAAGTAGGCGTTGGGCGTTACGATGCCCTAAACGGATTAATGCTAAAAGGTGATGGAAAAGGTGGTTTTACCCCGCAAACCATATTGCAAAGCGGTATTTATATTCCCGGCGACGGCAGGGCCTTGGTTAAACTCCAGGATAATAAAGGGAATTATATGCTGGCGGCCAGTCAGCACCGCGACAACTTAAAAGTATTTTCCCTGAAGAGAAAGGTAACTAATATTAAGCTGCTACCCAATGATGAAAGCGCTATGGTAATTTATGATAACGGCGTAAAACAAAAGCAGGAATTTTATTACGGTTCATCATTCCTTTCACAATCGGCCAGGTTTTTAACAGTGAATAAGGATGTAAAATCGGTGCAGATAACAAATACTAAAGGTGAGACCAGGGTTGTTACGTTGTAGAGATTGTTGGTTAGAAAAATACGAGATTAGTGATAAGAGATAAGAGCCTCGCGGGATGCCGGATTTATTCCGGCATTTCGCTTTTCAACAACATAAGTAAAAAATTGAACCTTCCGGGCCCGAAAAGGCACAATCCATTAACGACGGGCGAAGCCCGTTGCTATAGTAGGTTGATGATCGAAATCTCCCACTCACCCATTGCGCATTTTTTATCTCATTTTCTCTAAAACAATCCCAAACAATCGATTGCAGCCCTTTTTATCATACTATTTTAACATTTGTGTGATATACATTAACTATAGTGTTACTTTAAAAAATGGCAAAGGCTTAGTTTTACGGATATATACCAACATACCCTAAAATAAATTTTTCCGGCCATGTATAAAACACTAACGCATAATGTAGTACGCGAAGTAACGCCCCTAACATCTTCCGACTGTTTTACCATATCGTCCAGAATTATCAATGGATTTGAATGCCCCCTGCATTATCACGAAGAGTATGAACTCACGCTGATATTAAACGCCAAAGGCGCCAAACGGGTGGTAGGCAACAGCATCGATGTGATCAATAGCGCCGAACTCGTATTTATCGGTCCTAACCTGTATCATTCTTGGTTTACGCATCAGTGCAATTCCGGTTCTATTCACGAAGTAAGTGTAAAGTTTCATAAAGATTTGTTTAACGAGGCTTTTTTACAACGTAATCAGCTTTGTTTACTGAAAAATATGTTTAACAATGCGCAGCGTGGCATCTTGTTTTCCAAAGAAACGGTCGTAAATACGGTTGAGCGCTTAATAAATCTGCAAAAGAAAATGCATTTTGAAGCGGTGCTGGAGTTGTTATCCATCTTGCACATTCTTTCAGTTTCACCCAATATCAGGCTGCTTTCAGACACCGGATTTTCAGACGAACGGTTTGCGTACAAAAGCAGGCGGATTGAGAAGGCTTTTGATTATATGTGCAATAATTACGAAAAGCAGGTAACCCTGGCCGAAGTAGCGGCACTCACTAATATGCCGGCGGCATCGTTCAGCAGGTTTTTTAAAAAAATGACCGGCAAAACCTTTATCGAAAGCTTAAACGAAATACGGCTTGGCCATGCCTCAAGAATGCTGGCAGACACGGATTATAATATTGCAGATATAGCCTACAAAAGCGGTTTTAACAATATATCTAACTTTAACCGTACTTTCAAAAGTAAAAAATCATGCATCCCGAAGGATTTCAGAGAAACCTATACTTCGGGCAAGAAGATTTATATCTGATTTGAATTTTATACTATTGATTAACACTTAAATCAGTACTTTTACTGTGTGCATGTGCTGCCAACCCAATATAAGCCTAATAGAACAAAATAATTCGGTTGACTTTGCAGCGGTAATTTATGTGATAGATTTTTACAGTTAATACCCAAAATACCGGTATTAGTGATGCTTGTTCGAATTTATTACTGTTAAAAGTACATTTATTAAACTTATACTATGCGTTTTAAACTTTACTTATTTTCTATCGTTCTGTTTTTATTGCAACAAAGTCTGTACGCGCAAAGCGATGTATATAAGTTTTCGCATTTAGATATTACCAACGGCCTGTCAGACAATCAGGTGAGTTGCGTTTTTAAAGACGATAAGGGTTTTATGTGGTTTGGCACTAC
>JABDBM010000044.1:0-932 GCA_013288685.1 Bacteroidota bacterium
TAAATACCACAAAAATTATGAATCAGTAGGCCAGCTAATGGCCACTCAAACGGCCAATGGTCAATCTATCACGTTTCCCGCAACCGTGGTACCGTTAAGCGCCGAATTACGTAGCAAGTATGCCGCCGATTGTAAACGCGTAGCGCTTACCTGGGAGGGTGCCCACGTATTGGCCGTTGGCGAGAAAAAAATATCCCAACATGGAATGTGGGCGGAGTCAGACCTTCCCTCAATGTTGTCGCTGACAATGATCAAAGGCAATTATAATACGTTTAACGATCCATCATCCGTGCTTTTATCAGCATCAGTTGCCACTGCTTTATTTGGCGCCGCCGATCCTGTTAATCAGGTAATTAAGGTGGATAACAAGTCGAATTTAAAAGTTGCCGGTATTTATGAAGATCTTCCGCATAATACAACATTCAGCGAAACGAAGTTTATGATGCCCTGGAAGGACCCCTCAAACTGGTGGAACACGCAATCGGACAGGTGGGACAATCACGGCACGCACCTTTATGTCCAGTTGAATAACCACGTGGATTTTGCTAAGATATCGGCCAAAATAAGGAATATTACCAGGCCGCATTTCAATACAAATGGTGAAACCATGCAAGTGTTTCCCATGTCGAAATGGCATTTGTACAGCGAGTTCCGGAACGGCGTATCTGATGGAGGCCGCATCCGGTTTGTGTGGCTGTTTGGCGCCATAGGCTTATTTGTGCTGTTATTGGCCTGTATCAACTTTATGAATTTAAGTACCGCACGGAGCGAGAAACGCGCGAAAGAAGTTGGTATCCGTAAAGCTATTGGCTCGTTAAGGGCGCAGCTCATCGGGCAATTCTTAACCGAATCAATACTGGTGGTATTGATAGCTTTTTTGCTGGCGATTGTTCTTGTGCAATTGGCTATTCCGTATTTTAACGCCATTGCTG
>JABDBM010000044.1:942-4852 GCA_013288685.1 Bacteroidota bacterium
TAAGACGATTATCATGCCCTGGGGCAATGGCCCGTTTTGGCTGCTAACATTCAGTTTCGCGTTGTTAACCAGCCTTATAGCAGGCAGCTATCCGGCTTTTTATTTATCAGGCTTTAAACCAATAAAAGTTTTAAAAGGCACGTTTAAAGTTGGCCGGTTGGCCGCTCTGCCGCGAAAAGTGCTGGTGGTGGTTCAGTTTACGGTATCAATAGTTTTAATAATCGGCACCATCATCGTATTCAGGCAAATACAGTTTGCCAAAAACCGGCCGGTTGGCTATAGCAGGGCCGGCTTGATTACGGTTGACATGAACACACCACAAATTTTTGGCCATTACAGTGCGATGCGTAACGACCTCATCCAAACAGGCGCCGTGCTGGATATGGCCGAGTCAAACAGCTCGCCAACACAAATTTGGGCAAACAATGATGGTTTCAACTGGGACGGAAAACCTGCCGGGTTCGACCCCACATTTGCCAACATTGCCGTGACACCTGATTTTGGCAATACTGTCGGCTGGAAAATAATTGAAGGGCGCGATTTCTCGGGGAAGTATCCATCGGATACCGGCGCATTTATTTTAAATGAATCTGCTTTAAAGCTGACCGGCATCAAAAACCCTATCGGAAAAACAATGCATTGGTTCAATAAGGACCATGTGATTACCGGAATAGTGAAAGATATGGTGATGGACTCGCCATATAACCCTACCGTGGCAACGGTTTTTCAAATGCAGCCCGGCTGGGTTGGCCTTATTACCATTCGTATCAACCCAAAAATGCCTGTGCACGATGCCATAAGCAAAATTACCGCAGTATTTAAAAGGTATAATCCGGACAGCCCGTTCGACTTTAAATTTGTTGATGATGAGTACGCCCGAAAATTTTCGGACGAACAACGTATTGGCGACATCGCCTTCGTTTTTGCGGCGCTTGCTATTTTTATTTCTTGCCTGGGTCTTTTCGGGATGGCATCATTTATGGCCGGGCAGCGCGTAAAGGAAATTGGCGTGCGTAAGGTTTTAGGCGCTACTGTATTTGGCCTGTGGCGGTTGCTCTCAAAGGATTTTGTGGCGCTGGTAATTATTTCGTTGCTTATTGCTACGCCGGTATCGTATTACGCAATGCATTATTGGTTGCAGGCTTACCCATACCGTACCGGAATTACCTGGTGGATATTCGCTGTAGCGGCAGCCGGTGCCATAATCATTACCCTGCTGACGGTTAGCTATCAAAGCATAAAAGCAGCGCTGGCAAACCCGGTGAGGAGCCTGCGATCGGAATAGTCATTGGGTCATTAGTCATTGGTTGCCAAGTTTACCGCTATGCACTAATGACCAATTAAATGTGCGATCTGAGATTTAGTTGAAACACAATGTGGTGCGCTCCGTGGTGAGATACGGAGCGCATTTTTTTCCGCAATTCAAAACCGAACGGCCCAATGTTCGCTTTCGTTACAAAAATCAATAAAAGTAAAATGCTATTTCCTATATATCAATAAGTTGTAAAAACGGAACGTGGATTGACGCATTAAAATGAATTGAATGCACATACCCTCCATATCAGCCCCTATGACCTGGCCTTGCTGGGAACGATATTTATCGGGCTGAATTTTAGCCTGCTGCTTTGGTTCACCAAAAGAATCAATCTTACCGCAAACCGACTGATTGCCCTGGCCCTGGCAATCATCGTTTTGCAGATCGTATGGGTACTGGGCATCGACATTAAGCTTGATGCCTACTATCCCGGCTGGAGCCGGCTACCGCTACAATTTTCGCTGGCATTGGGACCCCTTATTTATTTTTATGTGCTTAAAATCACCCGGCCGGAATATAAATTCCGCTGGGGGGATCTGCTGCATTTCGGCCCTTTGTTGCTGGAGTTGGGTGTTTTCGTATTGGAAATCAAGGAGAGTATAAGCACGGGTGCGGCTACTTATAATACGCTAACCTTTTATCAGCTGGGTCCAATATTGCACTTGCTGGCTTTTATTTCAGTAAGCGCCTACTTGTATTGGTCCTTCAGGCTGATAGAACGCTTTTATCAGCTCCTGCAATTTAATAATGTAAGAGACAGGTATCGCTACGAATTGCGGTGGCTGCACCGGTTACTGACGCGTTTTGGCCTTTTATGGCTGTTGTGGATTCCCTATGCCGCCGTGGATTATTTTTATTACCATGGCGAGATGGATATCCGTACTTGTTATCCCTTGTATCTTTTTTTGGCAATCATCTTCATCCGGATTGCAATCGTGTCCTTTTTAAGGCCGGATGTTATAGTGCCCGTCCATGCACCTTTTGTTTCCCGCCAGTTGCCGCCGGCGGAACTGAAGCAAAAAGGTACCTGGTTGAAAAAAATTGTTAAAGAAAACGGCTATTACCGGGACCCGGAATTAAGCTTAGGCTCACTTGCTGAAAAGCTTGACCTGACTACCCATGAATTGTCCCGGATCATCAATACGGTACTTAAAAAAAGCTTTAATGATTTTATCAATGAATTACGGGTTGCTGAAGCAGCCCGTAAAATGCAGGACCCCGCTTATGATCACATCACCTTGCTGGGCATTGCATTTGAATCGGGTTTTAACTCCCAAAGCACTTTTACCCGCGCGTTTAAGCAGATGACCGGCAAAACACCGCTGGAATTTAAAAATGACTTGAAAAAACAGTCGTCATCTTATAATTTGGGCAGTAATCGCCGATTTGCGCCGCTTATTTTGCATAGTGAGACCACCCCAACTTGGTCTCAGGGCAAATTAAACCGCAATTATATGTTTAGGAATTATTTAAAAATCGCCTCCCGCAACTTTTGGAAACATAAGTTATTTACGCTGATCAATGCTACAGGCTTATCTATAGGCTTAAGCGCCGCACTGGTAATTTACCTTTTGGTACACTACGATCTCACTTTTGACAAGTTCCATAAAGACGGCGATCGTATTTATCGTGTGGTAACTAACTTTACGGTGGCCGGCTCGCCCTGGTCCAGTCCGGGGGTGTGCGGACCGCTGCCATTTGCTACCAAAAACCAGGTAACAGGTTTGCAGGAAGTGGCCCCGATATTCATGTTGGCACAACCGGATATAACTGTACCGAATGGCAGTAAATCTTCATCCAGGTTCAAATTGCAGGGCAATGTGGTGGTTACCGACAGCGACTATTTCAAGCTTTTTGAGTACAAATGGCTCGCCGGGTCGGCTAAGTCCGCGTTAACCGCACCCAATATGGTGGCGCTTACGTCGGAGCAGGCCGAAAAGTATTTCCCTGGCCTGCGTTATGATCAAATGCTTGGGCGCACGGTAGTATATGATACCTTAAGAACCACGGTGAGCGGAGTTGTTGAAAGCATTAAGCAAAATACCGACTTTGTCTTTCACGATTTCATTTCGTTTCCTACTGCTTTTTCAAATCCCTTGTTAAAAATGCAGCTGCGGTTACATAACTGGGGAGGCGTAAGCCCATCATACCAGCTTTTCGTTAAATTAGCGCCACAGGTTACTATAGCAAGAATTGAGCGGCAGCTGAACGAGATTGAGAAAAAGAATTTGCAGCCGAGGCCGGGCAAAACGGAAGTGTTTGCATTGCAGCCGCTGGCCGATATTCATTTTAACACCGATTACGGAACTTTCGTTGGCGGCAGGGTTGCCAACAAAACAACCTTATACGAGTTATCCGGTATAGCGCTTTTCCTTTTGCTGTTGGGGTGCATCAATTTCATCAATCTTACCACCGCACAATCTGCCCTGCGGGCCAAAGAGATCGGTATACGCAAAACAATGGGGAGCACTCGCGGGCAGCTGATATTCCAGTTTTTAAGTGAAACGTTCCTGGTTACACTTGTTTCCGTTATCATTTCCATCGCGATTACTCCGATAGTACTCCGGCTTTTCTCGGCGTTTATCCCGCCGGGCA
>JABDBM010000044.1:4862-10797 GCA_013288685.1 Bacteroidota bacterium
CACGCCGGTTTGATACTTCAACCGAATATCTTTTTATTCCTTGCATTGCTGGTAATTGTTGTGAGCCTGGCTTCGGGGTTTTATCCGGCGATGGTGCTTTCGGGCTACAAACCTGTTTCGGCTATTAAAAACCAGGCAAACGAAGGCAGCAGTAACACACGTAATGCCATGTTACGAAAATCACTTACGGTGGCCCAATTTGCCATTGCGCAATTTTTTATCATGGCAACTATTGTAGTGAGCAAGCAGATCTATTATGCCATTCACAAGGATATGGGTTTCAAAAAAGAGGCTATTTTGATCATCAACTCGCCGGCAAAACACAAAGAGGCCGTTTTCGTTGTCAATTCGCCGGTAAAAAACAAAGAGGCAAGCCTTAACCATGTATTTTTCAATAAGCTCAAAGCCATTCCGCAAGTCGACCTGGTAAGCCTGGGCTTTGATTCGCCTGCGTCTGACTACTCAAACTCAACCGAAGGCAGTTATAAAGAAGGCAAGAAAGAGATCAAGATCGAAAACCTAACTACAAAATACGGTGATGAAAACTATATTAAAGTTTATCACATTAAGTTGCTGGCCGGTCGCAACCTGATGCCCGGCGATACATCAAAAGCATTCCTGATCAATAATACCCTGGCCAGGGAGATTGGCTTTAACAATCCGCAGGATGCGGTGGGCAAAGTGATCACTAACTTTGATGGGGACAAGGATATGCTGATCATAGGTGTTGTGAGCGACTTTAATCAGGAATCGATACATGTCGCCATCGCGCCGCTGGCAATTCTTACCAGTACCAATCATAATTTCAACAACACTTTTCATATAGCCCTAAAAACACAAACGCAGAATGGCAACGAATGGCATGCTGCAATAGCCGGGATGGAAAAAGCATGGAAAGATGTTTATCCGGCTGATGATTTTGATTATCATTTTTTTGACGAAAATATTGCCAGGCTGTATGTGAGCGAACAGAACACCGCTACCTTACTGAACTGGGCCACCGGGTTGTCTGTGCTGATCAGTTGCCTTGGCTTGCTGGGCCTGGCTATTTATACCGCCAACCTGCGAACAAAAGAAATAGGAGTGCGCAAGGTGCTTGGTGCTTCTGTAACACAAATTGTTGTACTGCTCTCCGGGGAGTTACTATTGCTTATTATACTGGCCTTTGTTATCGTAAGCCCGATTGCCTGGTGGGTTATGACCAACTGGATGCAAAGTTTTGCCGACCGGTCGCCGATAAGCTGGTGGATATTTGCGCTAAGCGGTGGTGGGATATTGCTTGTAGCAATGCTGACGTCCGGCTACCAAACACTTAGTGCGGCGCTGACCAATCCTGTAAATAGTTTGAGGAGTGAATAACTATTTACCCAATACCGGTCATAAAGAACCTGGATAGTCCGCATCAGGCCTGAGGTTTAGTTGGAACACAATGTGATGCGTTCCGTGGTGAGATACGGGACGCATTTTCATATCCGGAATTCAAAACCGAACGACCGATGTCCGGTTTTGTTACATTACGCGTCTTGAATATTCTATAATTTATTACATATCAATGCGTTGTAGGTTTGGAACAGCTATTGAGGCAGTTAGCTTACTTGAATGCACATACCCTCCATATCAGCCCTTATGACCTGGTTTTCCTGGGAACGATATTTATCGGGCTCACTTTGGCGCTGCAATTATGGGTCACTAAAACAACCTATCTTGCCGCAAACCAGTTTTTGGCCATGGCATTGGTTACCATTGTTTTGCGGATGGCCTGGGTATTTGGCATTGACATAGGGGTAGGGGCCTGCTTCAGTTGGCTGCCGCTGCAATTTTCGCTGGCGCTTGGTCCGTTGATTTATTTTTATGTGCGTAAAATAACCCGGCCCGAATTTGAATTCAGCGTTAAGGATTTGCTGCATTTTAGCCCCATCCTACTGGAGTTTGGTGTCCTGGTATTGGAGGCTAAGGAAAGCCTGAAAACGGGAGCGGCTACTTATGATACGCTGACATTTAAAGAGCTTAGCCCCATATTACAGTTGCTGGCGGTAATTTCAGTTACCATTTACCTGCGCAAATGCAATAAATTGATACGCGACTTTCACAGAAGGTTAAAAGTTAACGGGAGCGACCGGCCGCAATATGAATTGCGCTGGCTGCGTCGCCGGCTTAAGCGTTTCGGGTTGATTTGGCTACTATGGATACCCTATGGAGCAGTAGCTTACATTTTTTACCAGGGCCAATTGCCCGTTTATATTTACTATCCTTTGTATTTTGTGTTGGCAGTAATGATGATCCGGATAGCCGCCGGTGCTTTTTTAAGGCCGGATTTTGCAGCACCCCCCCCTGCCGCTACGGTTTCAAAACCATCACCTGCGGCCGACCTGATACAAAAAGGCAGATGGCTGAAGAAAGCCATGGATGTTAACCTGTATTACCAGGATGCGGAGTTAAGCTTACCCTCCCTGGCCGATGCGTTGGATATACCTCCACATGAATTATCACGGATAATTAATGTCGTGTTCGGGAAAAACTTTAATGATTTTATTAACGGATATCGCATCCGCGAGGTGACCCGAAAAATGAAGGACCCGGCTTATGACCGGCTGACGCTGGTGGGTATTGCGTTCGACGCGGGATTCAATTCTAAAGCCACCTTTAACCGCACCTTCAGGCAAATAACCGGCAAAAGCCCTAAAGAATATAAGAACGATCTTAAAAAAGAGCACTCAACTTATAATTTGAGACCTTTTTCCAATTCCGCCGCGGTAATTTCGTTTCAGCAAGCCATCCCCGGGTGGTCTTCTGGAAAATTAAACCGCAATTATATGATTAGGAATTATTTAAAGATCGCATGGCGAAATCTTTACCGCAACAAAGCATTCTCTGTGATTAATATCGTCGGGCTCAGTTTGGGGCTGGCTTGCTGCATGCTCATTTTTTTGTATGCGATGGACGAGGTGAGTTATGACCGATTTAATGTTAACGCACCAAACATTTATCACCTGGTAGCAGATACACGGCGCCCTGACGGTACAATAAATAAAACATCAAGCACCGGCGATGTACCCGGCCCCGATTTTAAACGGCAGTTGCCCGAAATACAGGCTTACGTGCGCATCCAGAGTGCGAATTATACTGTAAGGCGAGGCGTGGATGTTTTTGACCAGCCGGCGCTATTTGTTGATAGTAATTTCTTTTCAGTATTTACTTTCCCGGCTATAGCAGGTAACACGCAAACCGCACTGAACGATATTCATTCGGTTGTGTTATCCGAAGAGGTCGCCGAAAAATATTTTGGCAAACAAAACCCTGTAGGCAAAACCCTGGATTTAAAAGTCGACAATAAATTTCAGCCGTTTATGGTAACTGCGGTCATCAAAAAATCGCCACAAAACTCATCCATAAAAATCAGTATGTTGCTCCCAAAAAAGCTAAACGGTGCTGATATCGAATGGATGAACTTTTTTGAGAATACCTTTTTAGTGATAAAGCCTGGTACCGATATCAAAAAATTGGACGCTAAAATTAACCGGATATTTATGACGGACGCAGCCGGCCAACTAAAAGAGGCTTTGGAGAAATTCGGCTTTAAGGCTAAAACCACTTACAGTTTACAGCCACTGCTCCAAATGCATACCAGCACCGATTATCCTGCCGGCAATGGCCTCTCGGATCAAAGCAATCCCACATATTCATACATCTTATCAGGAATTGCTTTATTTATAATGGCAATAGCCTGCATCAATTTTGTGAATTTGACAGTTGCGCGTTCGTTGAAGAGGGCTAAAGAAATAGGTATCAGGAAGGTGGTGGGCGGGCAGCGCAAACAACTAATTATGCAATTTTTGGGCGAGTCGTATATCCTCAGCTTTATAGCTTTTGTGTTTGCTATAGTTTTGGTTCAACTGGCATTGCCATCCTTCAACACATTGGCCAATAAAGCGCTGGCTTTTTCGTATTTGCTTAGCTTTAAATTGGTGGCAGGATATGTAGTAATATTCTTTTTAACCGGGTTACTGGCCGGATTTTACCCGGCGCTGATATTGTCGGGCTTTAACCCGGTACAATCGTTGTATAACCGCACGCAATATGCCGGCAAAAATTACCTTTCTAAAGGACTCGTGGTCCTTCAATTTACACTGGCTACATTCCTGATCATATCTACGATTACTATTTACTCACAGTTCAATTACCTGATGCATTTCGATTTGGGGTATAACGACAAAAATGTGGTGTCCATAACCGCATTTGGTCTGGATAAACAAAAGCTACCCTTGTTTAAGACCGAACTGCTAAAAAATCCGTCGATAAGTAGCGTAACTGCCGACCAGGGCGGCCGATGGGGAACCATTGCACATATCAATAACGGGCAGCAAATAATCTTCGATATGAAACACATCGATGAAGATTACTTGCCTTTATTCCAGGTACCTATGGTAAAGGGGCGGAATTTTTCAAAAGCCATGGTGTCAGATAGTGCCACTTCCGTACTGGTTAATGAAGAATTTGTTAAACAGGCTGGCTGGAAAAAACCGGTTGGCGAGGTGGTTGATTTCTTTTATAATAAGAGGAAATATAATGTGATCGGTGTTGTAAAAGATTATCACTTTTTGTCGCTTACCGAAAAAATGTCGCCTATTTTATATACCATGAAACCAGACTATCCCTGGGGCAATATTTTTGTGAGGATCAGCGATCAGGATAAATCGGAATCGTTAAACCGTATCCAAAAGGAATTTAAAGCCGACTTTCCTTTTATCCCTTACCAATACAAATTTAAGGATGCCGAACTTGCCGAACAATATGACAAAGAAGCAAAATGGAAGCAGATTGTAGCTTTTGGGGCCATGCTCACCATACTAATTTCTTGTATTGGTTTGTTTGGGTTGGCCACATTATCGGCCGAACGCCGTAAAAAGGAGATCGGCATCCGCAAGGTATTGGGGGCAAGCGTTGAAGGGATAGTAAGGAAACTTTCAACGGATTTCGCCAGGTTGGTATTAATATCTGCTGTGATATCAACCCCCGCAGCCTGGTGGGCCATGTATAAATGGCTCGAAGACTATCCTTATAAAATTGATATCAATGCCTGGATATTCCTGGGCGCGGCAGTATTTGTATTATTGATAGCGCTGATAACCGTTAGCTTCCAAACCATCAGGGCGGCTGTTGCCAATCCGGTGGCGAGTTTGAGGAGTGAATGATTTGGATAGCGAGCCCCAAAACTTACATTTATAAACGCGAGAAAAGAGATTTAATTGAAATACCATGTAGTGCGTTCAGGGGCGAAGAAAGCTGGTGCCATTCGAAACCGCACGCCCAATGTTCGGTTTTGTTACAAAAAAGCCAAGTAAATAAAATATTATTTGCTATATATCAGCATTTTATCAATTTGGAACGGCGATTGACGTGATAATGCGAATTGAATGCATACACTTCCCATATTGCCCTCTATCACCTGGCCTTGCTGGGAACGATATTTATCGGGCTGACCCTTACCCTGCAGTTGTGGTTCACCAAAAGAATCAATCTTACCGCAAATCGGCTGATGGCTCTTGCCCTGGCAACCATCGTTTTGCGGATGATCTGGGTATTGGGCATTGATATAAGGGTGGGTACCTGGTTTAGTTGGCTGCCGCTGCAATTTTCGCTGGCGCTGGGTCCGTTGATCTATTTTTACGTGCGCAAAATAACCCGACCCGAATTTAAATTCAGCGTTAAGGATTTGCTGCATTTTAGCCCGCTGCTACTTGAACAGTGCGTTTTTGTATTGGAAATTAAGGAGAGGATAAAGACGGGCGCAGCGACTTATGATACGCTAATCTTTCGGCAACTGAATCCGGTATTGCAACTGCTGGCGGTAACTTCGGTTATTACTTACCTTTACCTGTCGCGCAGGCTGATAAGAGATTTTCACTGGCGGCTAAAGGTGAATATAATCGACCGG